>CAYVFK010000041.1:0-10875 GCA_964450925.1 uncultured Hyphomicrobiaceae bacterium
CCATTTGCACGGCTACACGGTCGTCGCCGGTCTCGGTGGGCGCTCGATCACGCAGGAGTCGCTGACCCGGATGCTCGGTGAGGCGATCGCGGACCGGCTTGAGCCGCTGACCTTCCTCGATCTCGACTGGAACATCGTCAACCGTCATCTGGCGCGCGAGGCGGCAATGCGGCGCAGCGGCCCGATCGCGGAGAACATGCTGCGCGACATCGGCGCCGTCGCAGCGAAGGTGCACTGAGCGTGCGCGCGGGCACGCAGCAGACATTCGGGACGGTCCGGGCATCGGCGGCCCGAGGCTGGTTCTTCGCAGGCCTGAGTAGCGCTGCAATGGTTTCGCCCTGCCGCAAACCCAGCATCGCCGCAAACACCGCCAACCGCAAACGGGATTGGCGGCAATCAAAACAAGTCGAAAACATTTCAGGGAGGAAACCATGCCACTTTGGCTTCAGGCTACGCTTGGCTTTACGCCGATATTTCTGGCCGGGCTGCTTCTGGTCGGCCTGCGCTGGCCGGCGCGGCACGCCATGCCGGTCGTCTTTATAGCAGCAGCCGCGATCGCGCTGTTTGCTTGGGGTATGCCGATCGAGCGCGTCGCCGCTTCGACCGTGCAGGGGCTGATGATCACCGCGGCCGTTCTGTGGATCATCTTCGGCGCAATTCTGCTGCTGAACACGCTGAAATATAGCGGCGCGATCCAGACCATCCGCTACGGCTTCTCCCAGATCAGCCCCGACCGCCGGGTGCAGATGATCATCATCGGCTGGCTGTTCGGCTCGTTCATCGAAGGCGCGTCGGGCTTCGGCACGCCCGCGGCGATCATCGCGCCGCTGCTGGTGGCGCTGGGCTTTCCCGCCATGGCCGCCGTGGTGGTCGGCATGATGGTCCAGAGCACGCCGGTGTCCTTCGGCGCGGTCGGCACGCCGATCGTGATCGGCGTCACCCGTGGCCTCAACGAAGCGGCGGTGAGCGCGCAAATGGCGGCGCAGGGGTCGAGCTGGGAGATTTTCCTCCAGACCGTGACGTCGAATGTCGCGATCATGCACGGCATTGTCGGGCTGTTCATGCCGCTGTTGATGGTGATGATGATCACGCGCTTTTTCGGCGCCAACCGCTCATGGACCGAAGGCCTGGCGATCGTTCCGTTCGCCCTGTTTGCCGGCGCGTCCTTCTCGATCCCCTACATGCTGACTGGCGTCTTTCTCGGGCCGGAGTTTCCCTCGCTGATCGGAGCGCTGGTTGGCCTGCCGATCGTCGTCTTCGCGGCGCAGCGCGGCTTCCTGACGCCGAAGAAAACCTGGGATTTCGCGCCGCCGGACCAGTGGCCATCGGAGTGGCTGGGCACGATCGAGATCAAGATCGAGAAGGTTGCCGAGAAATCGTCGATCAGCACGCCGCTTGCCTGGGTGCCCTATCTGCTGGTGGCCGGCATCCTGGTGCTCAGCCGCGTCAGCCCCGAATTCAAAGGGCTGCTGCTGTCGGCAAGCTTCGGCCTCACCGACATCTTCGACGTGAGCGGCATCAGCGCGTCGATCCAGCCGCTTTACCTGCCTGGCGGCATCCTGGTGGCGGTGGCGATCATGACCTTCGTTCTGCATCGCATGACGGTGTCGCAGTTCGCCGCGGCGGCCAGCGAATCGGCCAAGCTGCTGGTGAGCGCGGGCTTTGTGCTCGCTTTCACCATTCCGATGGTGCGCATCCTGATCAACTCCGGCGTCAACACCGCCGGCTTTGATAGCATGCCGGTGGCGATGGCGTCATTCCTGGCGCAGTCGGTGGGCGATGTTTATCCGTTCTTCGCCGCCACCGTCGGCGGGCTCGGCGCGTTCATCGCCGGCAGCAACACGGTCAGCAACATGATGCTCAGCCAGTTCCAGTATGGCGTGGCCGAGCGGCTTGGCGATCCGACAACGATCATGATCGCCATGCAGGCGGTCGGGGCGGCGGCCGGGAACATGATCGCCATTCATAACGTGGTCGCGGCCTCGGCGACGGTTGGCTTCCTTGGCCGCGAGGGCGCGGTTCTGTCCAAGACCATCATCCCGACGATCTACTATGTCACCGCGACGGGATTGCTGGGTCTGCTTGCGATTTACGTCCTCAACTGACGCGATGGCGCGTCCCCCCGGTGCCGGACGGGCGTTCGGCATCGGGCGCCGCCCCCCTACCCCCGGGCCACGGGCCGGCGAAAAGACAATGTAAACGGAGGCGACAGCCGATGACCCAGCAAGTCAAGTTCTACCAGACCGGGACGTTTACCGTTGGAAACCGGCTTCTGCCGCTTGAAGACCGCACCGTTCAGGCGTCCACCGGCCGCAACAACTCGCTGAACTCCGGCCACCGCGCCTGTCAGGGATGCGGCGAGGCGCTCGGTGCTCGCTACGCGGTCGATGCCGCCATGCGCGCCGCGCAAGGCCAGTTGATCGCGGCCAACGCGACCGGCTGCCTGGAAGTCTTCTCCACGCCCTATCCCGAAACATCCTGGCGGCTGCCGTGGCTGCACTCGCTGTTCGGCAACGCCGCGGCGGTGGGCACCGGCATCGCGGCGGCGCTGGAGATCAAGGCGCGCAAGGCCGGGCTGGACAGAAGCGCCACCCGCGTGATCGCGCAAGGCGGCGACGGCGGAACGACCGATATCGGCTTTGGCTGCCTGTCTGGCATGTTCGAGCGCAACGACGATGTGCTCTACATCTGCTACGACAACGAGGGCTACATGAATACCGGGGTGCAGCGCTCCTCCGCCACCCCGCCTGCGGCGCGCACCGCCACCACCATGCCGCTCGGACCTGAGCCGGGCGCGGAGTTCGGCAAGGGCAAGAATGTGCCGCTGATCGCCATGGCGCACGAGATCCCTTACGTCGCCACCGCCACCGTCGACGATCTGCACGATCTGGAGGCCAAGGTCGAGAAGGCCATGTCGATGCACGGCGCACGCTATCTGCATGTGTTCGTGCCATGTCCGCTGGGCTGGGGCTCGGCCAGTTGCGACACCATCAAGCTGGCGCGGCTGGCGCGCGAGACCGGCCTATTCCCGGTGTTCGAGGCCGAGGACGGCGCGATCACCGAGGTCACCCCGATCCGCAAGCGGGTCCCGGTCGAGGCCTATCTCAAACTTCAGAAGCGGTTTGCGCATCTGTTCGGCGATCCCGGACGCCCGGACATTGTCGCGCGGATTCAGGCCGGCGCGGACCGCAACATCGAGCGTTTCGGCCTGCTCGCAGGGGAGACCACGGCATGACCATGAATAAACCCTTCGCGATCACGCTCGACCCCGGCTCGTCGCTGGCCAACAAAACCGGCGCATGGCGCACCGAGCGCCCGCAATATGTCGATCGCCTGCCGCCATGCAACCGCGAGTGCCCGGCGGGCGAGGACATTCAGGGCTGGCTCTTCCACTCTGAAAGCGGCGACTACGAGGCGGCGTGGCGGCACCTGACCCGGGACAACCCGTTCCCCGCGATCATGGGCCGGGTCTGCTATCACACCTGCGAAAACGTCTGTAACCGCGCTGAAGTGGACTCTGCTGTCGGCATCAACTCGGTCGAGCGGTTCCTGGGCGACGAGGCGCTGAAACAGGGCTGGCGTTTCGATCCACCCGCGCAAGAAAGCGGCCGCCATGTGCTGGTGATTGGCGCGGGGCCTTCGGGGCTTTCCGCGGCCTACCATCTGCGCCGCCTCGGCCACGGGGTCACGGTGATCGAGGCCGGCTCGCAGCCCGGCGGCATGATGCGCTATGGCATCCCCAAGTACCGCCTGCCGCGCGATGTGCTCGACGCCGAGGTGCAGCGCATCGCCGACATGGGCGTGAGCTTCCGCTATAACGAAAAGGTCACGGATCTCGCTGCGGTCAAGGCGGCTGAGAAGGCGGATGCGGTGTTTCTGGCGGTCGGCGCGCACATCGCCAAACGCGCCTATATCCCCGCCAAGGATTCCTCGCGCATCCTCGACGCGGTTTCGGTGCTGCGCTCCATGGAGGCCGACGAAAAGCCACTGCTCGGCCGGCGCGTGGCGGTTTATGGCGGCGGCAACACCGCGATCGACGTGGCGCGCACCGCGCGGCGGCTGGGCGCGACCGACGCCGTGATCGTCTATCGGCGTAACCGCGAGCGCATGCCCGCGCATGACTTCGAGCTCGAAGAGGCGCTGGAGGAAGGCGTTCAGGTCAAATGGCTCAGCACCATCACCAAGGCCGAGGGCGGGTCGCTGACCATCGAGCGGATGGAGCTCGACGCCACGGGCAAGCCTCAGCCGACAGGCGAGTTCGAAACCCTCGACGCGGATTCGCTGGTGCTCGCGCTCGGTCAGGACGTTGACATGTCCATGCTCGAAACCGTTGACGGGCTGAGCTTCGAGGACGGCGTGGTGCAGGTCGATGCCCAGACCATGATGACCGACGTGCCGGGCCTGTTCGCGGGCGGCGACATGTCGCCGGGCGACCGCAATGTCACGGTCGCAATCGGGCAGGCGAAAAAAGCGGCGCGCCATATCGATGCCTGGCTGCGCGGTGAACACCTGCCGCCCAAGCCTGAACCCGAGGTCGCCACCTTCGACCGGCTCAACACCTGGTACTACAGCGATGCGCCCAAGACGGTGCAGCCGCACCTCGATATCGCCCGGCGCACCTCCAGCTTCGACGAGGTGCAGGGCGGGCTGACCGAGGACACCGCGCTGTTCGAGGCGCGCCGCTGCCTGAGTTGCGGCAACTGCTTCGAATGCGACAACTGCTACGGCGTGTGCCCCGACAACGCGGTCATCAAGCTTGGGCCGGGCAAACGCTTCGAGATTGATCTGGACTATTGCAAAGGCTGCGGCATCTGCGCCGCCGAGTGCCCATGCGGCGCTATCGACATGATCCCGGAGGAGTTCTGATCTTGATCGTGCTCTGTTTCGATCTGGCCGCTGCCGCGCGGGCCGTATCCGTGCGGCTCTTACGCATGCCCAAACCAGCAGGCCGCTAGATGTCAGTCATCAAGATCGCCAAGGGTCTCGATCTGCCGCTTGCCGGCGCGCCCGATCAGCGCATCGAACCGCCGGCCGTTGCCCCAAGCGTCGCAATTCTCGGGGCCGATCATGTCGGCTTGAAGCCGCGCGTGCTGGTCGGCGTCGGCGACCGGGTGATGCGCGGACAGCGCGTAATCGAGGACAAGGCGGTGCCCGGCGTCGTCCTGACCGCACCGGCTGCCGGGACGGTAGCGGCGATCCACCGCGGCGAACGGCGCGCCTTTCAGTCGCTTGTGATCGACGTGGAGGAGGGCGACGACTCCGCCGCCGATCAGGTAGCCTTCGCGAGCTTTCTGAACCAAATACCGGAATCGTTAAGCCCGGAGGAGATCACTGCGTTGCTGTTGGAGTCCGGCCTGTGGACCAGCTTGCGCGCCCGCCCTTTTTCGCGCACGCCGGGACCGGGCACGCAGCCGCGCGCGCTGTTCATCACCGCAATTGACACCCGACCCCATGCGCCGTGCGTCGACACGGTGCTTGCGGGGCGGATGGAGGACTTCCAGACCGGCGTGGCATGTCTGGCCAAGCTCACGGCAGGTCCGACTTATGTCTGCGTCGCGCCTGACAGCGCGGTTGCAGTGCCCGAGCGCCCGGGTATTCAGCGCGTGGCCTTCGCCGGTCCGCACCCCGCCGGCCTCGCCGGGACGCATATTCATTTCCTCGACCCCGCGGATCTGGAACGCCCGGTCTGGCACATCGGCTATCAGGACGTGGCGGCAGTCGGGCGGCTTCTGCGCACGGGCGTGCTTGATACCGGGCGCGTCGTGTCGCTGGCCGGCCCCTGCGCGCGCGATCCGCGGATTGTGCGCACGCGAATGGGCGCCGCGCTCGATCCTCTGCTGCACGGCCAGATAGTGGGCGACAGCGAGGCAGTCCGCGTGATCTCCGGTTCGGTGCTCGACGGCCGCACGGCGATGGGGCCGATCCACGGCTATCTCGGGCGCTATTCCGCGCAGATTGCCGTCGTGGCCGAGCCGCGTGAGCGCGAGATGTTCGGCTGGATCCGGCCCGGCGGCGAAAAGTTTTCGATCTGGGCCGTGGTATTCGGCGCTTTCCGCAAAAACGGCGGCGTGAATCTCACCACATCGACCCAAGGTGGCTACCGCGCCATGGTGCCGATCGGCTCGTTTGAGCGCGTCATGCCGCTCGACCTGATGCCGACCTTTCTGCTGCGCGCGCTGCTCATGGACAACATGGAGGATGCGGTCGAACTCGGTTGCCTCGAGCTCGACGAGGAAGACCTTGCGCTGTGCACTTTTGTTTGTCCCGGCAAGGCCGAATACGGCCCGCTGCTGCGCCACATTCTCACGCGCATCGAGAAGGAAGCCGTGTAATGCGCCCGTTGCGACGTATGCTCGACCGGATCGGTCAGCCCTTCCAGCAAGGCGGCCGGCTGGAACGCTACCATCCGCTCTACGAAGCGGTGGACAGCTTCTTCTATGCGCCCGGCGATGTGACCCGGACAGGCGCGCATGTCCGCGACGCGATGGACCTCAAGCGGATGATGATCCTCGTGGTGATCGCCGCGATCCCGTGCGTGTTCATGGCGCTTTACAACACCGGCTATCAGGCCAACCGCGTGATCGACCCCGCGCGGATTGGCGAGCTTGAGGGCTGGCGGCATGCGCTGCTGCAGGGCATCGGCTTCGGCTACGATCCGTCCAGCTTTCTCGACAATATCGCCCATGGCGCGGTGTATTTCATCCCGCTTTATGTCGTCACCATGGTGGTGGGGCTGACCTGGGAAGTCGGGTTCGCGGTCGTCCGCCGGGTTGAGGTCAACGAGGGCTTCTTCGTCACCGGGCTGCTGTTCCCCCTGATTCTGCCACCGACCACCCCGCTGTGGCAGGCAGCGCTGGGCATCAGCTTCGGCGTCGTGCTGGCCAAGGAAGTGTTCGGCGGCACGGGGATGAACTTCATCAACCCCGCGCTCGCGGCGCGCGCCTTCCTGTTCTTCGCCTATCCGGCGCAAATCTCCGGCGACGCAGTGTGGAACGCCGCGCCGGCTTCGGCCACCATCGACGGCGTGGCCGCCCCGACCATGCTCGCCGAGATGCGCGCAGGCACAGGCTTCGAGGCGCAGGGCTACTCATGGTGGGATGCGTTCATCGGCTTCATTCCGGGCAGCATGGGCGAAACATCCGCGCTGGCTTGCCTGCTTGGCGCGGTGCTCATCATCGGCACGGGCATCGGATCGTGGCGGACCATGGCGGCGGTCGCGCTGGGTACGATCGGCATGGCGTCGCTCTTCAATCTGATCGGCTCGGAGACCAACCCCTGGTTCGGCGCGCCGTTCTGGTGGCACATGGTGGCGGGAAGCTGGGCATTTGCCACCGTGTTCATGGTCACGGACCCGGTGACATCGGCCTTCACCAACACCGGCAAGTGGATCTACGGCGCACTGATCGGCGTGCTGATCGTGCTGGTGCGCGTGGTGAACCCGGCCTATCCGGAATCGGTGATGCTCGTCATCCTGCTCATGAACGTGATGGCGCCGCTGATCGACTACGGATTCGTCAAGGCCAACATTCGCAGAAGGCAGGCGCGCCGTGAGTGATACCTCAACACGTGACGTCAACGCGCCGGGCTACACGATCGGCTTCGCCGTGGTCGTCGGGCTGGTCTGCGCCGTGCTGGTTTCCGTGACGGCTGTCACGCTGAAGCCGATGCAGGAGGCCAACGCCCGGCTGTACATGGAAAAGAACGTCCTGATCGCTGCCGATCTGGTCGAGCCGGGGCAGTCCTTGTCGATCGCGCAGGTGGATGCGTTGTTCGAGCAGAGCGTCGAGACCCGGCTGGTCGATCTGCGCACAGGCACGTTGACCGACGCCGATCCGTCGCAGGCACGTAGCTTCGATCAGCGCGCGGCCCGCAACGACCCGGCGATGAGCGAAGTTGCGCCCGAGAATGAAGCCGGCGTGCGCCGTTTGCCCGACAAGGCCCCGGTGTATTTCATCATGCGTGACGGTGCGCTCGATCAGGTGGTGCTGCCGGTCGACGGGCTGGGCATGTGGGGCACGATCTACGGCTTCATCTCGCTTGCGCCGGATGCGCAGACCGTGCGCGGCATCACCTATTACGAGCACCGCGAAACGCCCGGCCTGGGCGGTGAAATTTCCAATCCCGAGTGGCAGGAGCGCTGGGAAGGCCGCAAGGTTTACGCCCGTGACGGCGCCGTGAAGCTGACGGTGCTCAAAGGCGAGGCCGGCTCGCCGCAAGAGGCGCCGTGGCACGTCGATGGGCTGTCCGGCGCAACCGTAACCGGCGATGCCGTCACACGTCTGATCCATTTCTGGCTGGGCGAGAAGGGCTTCGGCCCATTTCTCGACCGCGTTCGCGAAGGGGGATATTCATGAGCGCAATCGATGAAAGTCTCGACACCGCACGGCAACGCCGCCCCTGGCTCAGCGCCGAAGAGCGCGCCGCGCTGACCACGCCGATCCTGCTCAACAACCCCATCGGGATGCAGGTGCTCGGCATCTGTTCCGCGCTCGCCATCACCACCCGGGTGGACAAGGCGATGGTGCTGAGCGCCGGCGTGATCGTCGTGGCGGTGGTGGCGAGCACCGCCGTCAGCCTGATGCGCAACTACATTCCGACCTCGATCCGCCTGATCGTGCAGCTGGCCATCGTCGCCTCGCTGGTGATCGTGTTCGACCAAGTGCTGAAGGCAACGCTGTATGAAATCTCGCTGGAACTCTCGGTGTTCGTCGGGCTCATCATCACGAACTGCATGGTGCTCGGGCGCGCCGAGGGCTTCGCGATGGGCAACCCGCCGAAGCTCGCCGCGCTGGATGCGCTGGGCAACGCCCTCGGCTACGCGCTGGTGCTGGTCGCGGTGGGCGCGGTGCGCGAACTGCTGGGCACGGGCCAACTGCTCGGCATCACAATTCTGCCGCTGGTGCGCGATGGCGGCTGGTACACGCCCAACGGGCTGATGCTGCTGGCCCCTTCCGCGCTGTTCATCATCGGGCTGATGATCTGGGCGCTGCGCACCTGGAAGCCGGAATTGCAGGAGAAGGACTAATGGAACATTACCTCAGCCTCGGCCTGCGCGCGGTCTTTCTGGAAAATCTTGCGCTGGCCTATTTCCTCGGCATGTGCTCGTTCCTGGCCTGCTCCAAGACGGTCGAGACGGCGCTGGGGCTGGGCGCGGCGGTGGTGTTCGTGCAGACGCTGACGGTGCCGCTCAACAACCTGATCCTGAATAACCTGCTGGCTGAAGGCGCGCTGGCCTGGCTGAGCCCCGCACTCGCCACGGTCGATCTGAGCTTCCTGTCCTTCATCGTGTTCATCGCCATCATCGCGGCGGCGGTTCAGGTGGTCGAGATGACGGTCGATCGCTTCGCCCCGGCGCTTTATGTCTCACTGGGCGTTTTCCTGCCGCTGATCGCGGTGAACTGCGTGATTCTGGGCGGATCGCTGTTCATGCAGGAGCGGGACTACACGCTTGCCGACAGCGTCGTGTTCGGGTTCGGCTCCGGGCTTGGCTTCGCCATTGCGTTGGTGGCGCTGGCCGGCATCCGCGAGAAAATGCGCTATTCGCATGTCCCGGCGGGACTTCGCGGCCTCGGCATCACCTTCATCGTGGTCGGTCTCATGTCGATGGCCTTCATGGTGTTCTCCGGCATCCAACTCTAGGGAGGCGCACATGCTTTCAGTCGGGGTCGCCATCTTTGTGTTCACCGGCATCGTGCTGACGCTGGTGCTGCTGCTCATGGTTGCGCGCCGGTCGCTGGTGGCGAGCGGTGACGTGTCGATCGTCATCAACGAGGACGACGCCGCGGCGCTGCGAACACCGGCAGGAAGCACGCTGCTGGGCGCGCTCACCGCCAACCGCATCTTTCTGCCCTCGGCCTGCGGAGGCAAGGGCTCGTGCGGTGTGTGCGATGTGGTCGTGAAAGAGGGCGGCGGCGCGCTGATGCCCACAGAAACGGGCGTGATCTCGCCGGGCGCGGCGCGGCGCGGATGCCGTCTCGCCTGTCAGGTCAAGGTCAAGGGCGACATGCGCATCGAATTGCCGCCCGAGGTGTTCGATGTGCGCCAGTGGTCATGCGAGGTTTTGAGCAATCGTAACGTCTCGACCTTCATCAAGGAGTTGAAGCTTGCCCTGCCGGAAGGCGAGGAGGTGCCGTTCCGCGCCGGCGGCTACGTTCAGATCGAATGCCCGCCGCATGAGCTTTCGTTCCGCGAGTTCGACATCGAGCCCGAGTTCCGCGCGGAATGGGACAAGTTCGACCTGTGGCGCTTCGGCTCGGTGGTGCCCGCGCCGGTGGAGCGTGCCTATTCGATGGCGAGCTACCCGTTGGAGAAGGGCATGCTGCTGTTCACCATCCGCATCGCCTTCCCGCCCGAATACAGCGACGACATTCCGCCGGGCATCTTGAGTTCCTGGCTGTTCAACCTCAAGCCCGGCGACCGCGTGACCGTCTCGGGCCCGTTCGGCGACTTTTTCGCACGCGAGACGGGCAAGGAGATGTGCTTCGTTGCCGCGGGCGCGGGCATGGCGCCGATGCGCTCGCTGATCTTCGACCAGCTTTTCCGCCTGAAGAGCAACCGTCGCATGAGCTTCTGGTATTCGGCGCGCAACCTGAGCGAGGCTTTCTATGTCCAGGAGTTCGAAAAGCTCCAGGCCGAACACCCCAATTTCAGCTTCCACCTCGTGCCGTCCGAGCCGCGCCCGGAGGAGAACTGGACGGGGCCAGTGGGCTTGGTGCGCCAGCAGGCGCTGCGCAAGCATTTTCTCGACCAGCATCCGGCCCCCGAGGACATCGAATATTACCTCTGCGGCCCGGACAACATGAACAAGGCCGTGATCGCGATGTTGCTCGATGTCGGCGTGGATCGCGAGAACATTATGCTCGACGATTTCGGGCT
>CAYVFK010000041.1:10975-12794 GCA_964450925.1 uncultured Hyphomicrobiaceae bacterium
AGAAAAGGCAAAGGAGGGCGGCTCATGCGACAGACCATCGGGGCGGTGCTGGCCGCGAAGTCCGTGGACCCCAGACTGTTCACCGTTGAAGCGGGTGACACAGTGCGCGACGCCGTTGAGGTTCTGTTCGCGGAAGGCATCGGCGCGGTGCTGATCCGCAACGAGGACGGTTTGATCGAGGGCATCTTCACAGAACGCGACCTGTTGCGCCGTGTTGTACATCCGCGACTCGACCCGGACACGACGCCGATCTCAATGGCGATGACGCGCGATGTGCGCTTCCTCTCGCCTGAAGACAGCGTCGAGGGCGCGATGGCGCTCATGCATGTCAACCGCTTCCGTCACCTCCTGGTGATGGACGGACCACGAGTCTGCGGGCTGCTCTCAATTCGCGACATGGCTGAACATCTGCTGCGCCACGGCGAAGGCCGTTTTGAGGCCGCCGTGCGAGAGGCCGCAGGTGAGGAACCCGCCAAAACCGAGGGAGATTTGTGATGGACATGCTGCTGACACCCCGCCCGCGCGGCCCGGTTGACGCGACCCTGTCGCGGCGCCGCCTGCTTGCAGGCCTCGGCGCGGTGGGCGGCCTTGCGCTTAGCGGCTACGCGCTCGCACCGCCCGCGCCGGCGTCCGCGGGTGGCGTTCGCTTCGGCGGCGCGACGATGGGGACCACCTACACGGTCAAGATCGCCCGCCCTACGCTCGCGCCCGCGCAGATCGAGGCCATCCATGCCGATGTTCAGACCGCGCTAGACAATATTGACCACGGCATGTCGCTTTATCGAGGCGAGTCCGAATTGCGCCGCTTCAACGCACGGCCAGCGGGCTTGGTTTCGGTGTCGGAGGACTTCTTCACGGTCCTGCGCGAGGCGGAGGCCGTCGCGGCGTGGTCTGGCGGCGCATTCGACCCAACGGTCGCGCCGCTGGTCAATGCCTGGGGCTTTGGGGCCGGGCCGCGCGCCGCAGTCGTGCCGTCCGAAGGCGAGCTCGCCACGCTCCGAAAGACGGTCGGCTTCTCCGGCCTGAGGCTTGATCCGGCGCGCCGCAGCGCTACCAAGGCGCACGACACGCTGGCGCTGGATTTCGGCGGTATCGCAAAGGGATATGGCGTGGATGCCGCGGCGCGCGCGCTCATGGCGCATGATGTCGAGCACTTCATGATCGAAGCGGGCGGCGAAGTTCGAACGCAGGGTCTGAACCAAGCTGGCAGGCCGTGGAGCATCGGCATCGAGCAGCCTGATGCCTGGCCGCGGCGGGCGCGTCTGGTGTTGCCCCTGAGCGGGCGGGCGATGGCCACCTCGGGCGACTATCGCAACACGGTCGATTATGGCGAACGCAGCTTCACGCATGAGATCGACCCGCGCACGGGCGCGCCGATCCCGCGCGGTATGGCATCCGTCACGGTCGTCGCGGACAACGCCATGCGGACCGACGCGCTGGCCACGGCACTGATCGTTCTGGGGCCGGATCAAGGGTTCGCGCGGGCCGAGGCCGCTGGTCTCGCCGCGCTGTTCATCACGCGCGATGGCGCTGGCAACCTTACGGACAGGCCGACTTCCGTATTCGCCGCGCTCGGTGCGCGGCGCGTGGGCTGAGGGGGCGGTGGATGGCTGGATTTTCGGCGGTATTCGTCCCGGTGCTGGCGCTCATTCTGATCGCGTTCGCGCTGATGGCCATCGGCGTCATCATGCGTCGCCCGTGTCTGCGCGGCTCCTGTGGCGGGCCGGCGATCCATGGTCCGGATGGAACGCCGCTATCCTGCGCCACCTGCCCGAAGGCACGTTCGAGCAAGAGCGCCTCTTCGGTGGCAGAGCCGGCG
>CAYVFK010000042.1:0-10117 GCA_964450925.1 uncultured Hyphomicrobiaceae bacterium
GTGAACAGCACACCTTCGGGATCAGTATGGTCGAAGAGTTCATGCGCAGCGGTGGATGGAACGTGGAACACCACCCGGCTCAATCGGCGGATGAGCTGGTGAAGATGGTCCACGACAACTGGTATGCGCTGGTGGGTTTGTCCCTAAGCCACGAAGCGCTATATGAAACTTTGCTGAACTGTATCGAAGACATCCGCCGCCAGTCGCGTAACGGGTTGATTGGCGTGATGGTTGGCGGGCCTTTCTTCCTTGAACATCCAGATCTCATCCAGAGCGTGGGCGCCGACGTAACGGCTGTTAACGGGCCGGATGCCGTCGTGCAGGCGCGCGCTTTGGTACACCGGAAGCAAAGCGGCGGATGAGAATGAGCATTGGAACTGCTGGGCAGGGCATTATGACAAAAAGCACTGCGGTCCACGATGGCGTTGTTCGCTTCAGAGCACCCGAACAAACCATCGGGGACCTCAAGGCGGCCGCGGCCGCAAATGTGATTGCCGCTGCTGCCGATATCGCCTTCATTATCGACAGCAATGGCATTGTCTGCGACCTCGCCCTCAGTGATGAAGGTCTTGCTGTGGCGCCGCCGGAAAATTGGCTTGGCAAGCCTTGGCAGGAAACAGTCACCTCGGAAAGCAAGCCCAAAATCCGCGAAATGCTCGATGGCGCGGCCGACGAAGAGCGCCCACGCTGGCGGCAGGTGAACCACCCCACGGCGGAAGGAAGCAGTCTGCCTGTACGCTATGCTGCGATCCCGTTGGGCAATGCGGGGCATGTTGTGGCGATCGGCCGAGACATGCGCATGATGTCGTCGCTGCAACAGCGGCTGATCCATGCGCAGCAGGCAATGGAGCAGGAATACGCCCGGTTGCGCCAGACCGAGACACGCTATCGCTTGCTGTTCCAGATGAGTTCCGAGCCGGTCATGATCGTCAACTCGGCAAACCTCAAGGTCACAGAGGCGAACCCGGCATCGGCCCAGCTCCTGGAGCGCGACATCGAGCGCATTATCGGTGCGAGTTTCCCGCAGCTATTCGACAGCGGCAGCCGCAGGGCGATCCAGGCAATGTTTGGCGCGCTGAGCAGTTCGGGTCATGCCGACAGCATCAAGGTTCTGAGCGCCGACAGCGGTCGAGAGTTTATGGCCGGCGCGTCCGTTTTCCGTCAGGATCGGGCGACGCTGTTCCTAGTGCGCCTGAGCCCGGCCGAGGGGGCGGGGCGCGCGGCAGCCGGGAAGGAAGCCATCAATCTGCTGAGCGTGGTGGAAAACGCGCCCGAAGGATTCGTCGTGACATCCACGGACGGAAAGATCCTGACAGCGAACAACGCGTTTCTGGAGCTTGCCCAACTCGCGGTACCCGAACAAATCCGCGGCGAGTCGCTGGATCGCTGGCTCGGGCGCCCGGGTGTCGAGTTCAATGCGCTTGTGCATAACCTGGTCGAAAACGGCACGATCCGTCTGTTTGAAACCATTGTGCGCGGGCAGTACGGATCAATGACCGACGTCGAGGTCTCCGCGGTCGCGGTGCTCAGCGGCGAGACGCCCTGCCTCGGCTTTGTCATTCGCAGTGTCAGCGGGCGGCCGTCGGGCCTCGAAGCGCCGCAGCAGCCCATGGCTCGGTCTGTGGAAAATCTGACCAAGCTGGTCGGGCGCGTGCCGCTGCGTGATCTGGTGCGTGAATCAACGGACATGATCGAAAAGCTGTGCATTGAGGCAGCGCTCGAACTCACCAACGATAATCGCGCCTCTGCGGCCGAACTCTTGGGCCTGAGCCGCCAGAGCTTGTACGCGAAACTGCACCGCTATGGCCTGCTTGACACCGATTCCGGGCCGAACAACGGCTGAGTGTCAATCCGGCGTGACTCCCGATCTAAACTGTGTAAAGTCTTGTTGACGCTCCAATGCGTCAAGTGTACTTTACTCCCATGACTGGTTCCGTGAACACGAAGGCCACGTCGAGGCCGGCTCAGCGCCCAGCACCCGCGGCGGTGCTGGAACTGTTGAAGCCTATAACGTGGTTCGCGCCGATGTGGGCGTTTGGCTGCGGTGTCGTATCATCCGGCGCTGCGGACTGGTCGAGTTTGCCCGTAATCATCGCGGGGGTGATTCTCGCCGGCCCGCTTGTCTGCGGCACCAGCCAGGCCGTCAACGACTGGTACGATCGGCATGTCGACGCCATTAATGAGCCGAACCGGCCGATCCCATCTGGCCGCATTCCCGGAATGTGGGGCCGTTACATCGCGATCGCAGGCTCGTTGATCTCGCTGGCTGTGGGCGCAGCCTTGGGTCCGTGGGTTTTGGTTGCGACAATTGCCGGACTGCTTCTGGCCTGGGCTTATAGCATGCCGCCGCTGCGTCTCAAGCAGAACGGCTGGTGGGGCAATGCCGCTGTCGGCCTCAGCTATGAAGGACTGGCCTGGTTCACCGGCGCAGCGGTGCTGACAGCGGTTATGCCGGACTGGAAAATCGTGGCACTCGCAGGCCTCTACAGTTTCGGCGCGCACGGCATCATGACACTCAATGATTTCAAGGCCATCGAAGGCGACAAAGAGATGGGCGTGCGCTCGCTGCCCGTTCAGCTCGGTGCAGACCGTGCGGCCAAGCTCGCCTGTATCGTGATGGCGCTGCCGCAGATGGTGGTGATCGGCCTGCTGATCGCTTGGGGCACACCTTATCACGCCGCGGGCGTCGCCTCGCTTCTGGTCGTGCAATTTTTTCTCATGCGCCGCCTGCTGCGCGACCCGCGCAAGAACGCCCCCTGGTACAACGCCACCGGCACAACGCTTTACGTGCTCGGCATGTTGATCAGCGCTTTCGCCGTTGGCGCTGTTCTTATGGAGCAAGCATGACCGCGAAACACCTGAGCTGGTTCGAAATTACCCGCCTTGGTCTTGTGCAGACCGCCCTTGGGGCGATCGTGGTGCTGACAACATCTACGCTCAACCGCGTCATGGTAGTGGAGTTGCAATTTGCGGCGATGCTGCCCGGCGCGCTCGTCGCCCTGCACTATGTGATTCAACTGCTGCGCCCACGCTGGGGTTATGGCTCTGATGTCGGCGGTCGGCGGACGCCGTGGATCATCGGCGGCATGGCGGTGCTTGCTCTGGGCGCGCTAGGCGCGTCGGCCTCGACCGCATTGATGGCCGTTTCCCCGATGCTTGGGATCCTGTGCGCGATCCTTGCTTTCATCGCGATTGGGATCGGTGTCGGTGCGTCCGGTACCGCGCTGCTGGTCTTGCTCGCGACCCAGACGGCTCCTCAGCGCCGGGCGGCGGCCGCGTCGCTCGTGTGGATCATGATGATCGCGGGCTTCGTCGTGACGGCTGGTATCGCAGGCAGCTTTCTGGATCCGTATTCTCACGAGCGGCTGGTTGCGGTGGCCGCGGGGGTATGCGCTGCGGCATTCGCGTTGACCCTGGTGGCCGTTGTGGGCGTTGAGCGCGCGCCTTCCGCGCTAGAGCCGTCGGAAATCCAACCCTCTGAGCCGAAGCCGCCCTTCATGCAGGCGCTGAGAGAGGTCTGGGCGGAGCCAACCGCGCGCCGTTTTACGATTTTCGTGTTCGTGTCGATGCTCGCGTACAGCGCGCAGGATCTGATCTTGGAGCCTTTCGCTGGCCTTGTGTTTGAGCTGACCCCAGGCCAGTCGACCCAGCTTTCAGGCATGCAGCACGCTGGCGTGCTCGTGGGGATGCTGCTTATTGGCGTTGGTGCGACGCTGATTGGCCACCGGGACGCGGCGGCCATGCGCCAATGGACTGTGATCGGGTGCATTGGTTCGGCGCTGGCGCTCGGCGGACTGGCGGCCGGAGCATTCGTCGGGACAGGCTGGCCGCTGTGGAGCAACGTCTTCGCGCTTGGACTGGCGAACGGGGTGTTCGCTGTTGCCGCGATCAGCGCGATGATGGCGCATGCCAGTTCCGGCAAGGAAAAGCGCGAGGGTGTGCGCATGGGTCTGTGGGGCGCGGCGCAGGCCATCGCCTTCGGGCTTGGCGGCTTCCTGGGCACGGCGGCGGTCGATCTCGCGCGCACCGTCTTCGACACGCCGATTGCGGCTTATGCCACGGTCTTCACGATTGAAGGGATCTTGTTCCTGTTCGCTGCGGTGCTGTCTGTGCGGGTCGCGTGGTCGGCCCGGCGCAACCGCGACAGCGAACCCTCCGGCCCGCCCCTGCCGACCTTCGCTGCCGGGGAAGGCTATCTCGCAGACGCAAGCGGAAGGTGAAACGCATGTCAGATTGTCAGACTTTCGATGTTGTTGTGGTTGGCGGTGGCCCGGCGGGTGCAACGGCGGCCAATGATCTGGCCCGTGATGGCCATAGCGTAGCGCTGATCGACCGGGGCGGGCGTATCAAGCCGTGCGGCGGGGCGATCCCGCCCAAGCTGTTGCGCGATTTCGCCATCCCTGAGCATCTGATGGTCGCTCAGGCGACGACCGCGCGGATGGTGGCGCCGTCCAAGAAGGCGGTGGACATGGATATCGGCGGTTTCGTCGGGATGGTCGACCGCGAAGAATTCGACGAGTGGCTTCGCGACCGCGCCGCGCGAAATGGCGCAACCCGTTTTACCGGCACCTTCAAGAAGATCACGCGCGAGCAGGACGGCTACGCCACCGTGCACTTCGCCCCAAAAGGTGCGCTGAATGAGGCCCGCGAACAGGTGCGCGCACGGCTGGTGATCGGTGCGGACGGCGCGCGCTCAAGCGTTGGCAAGCACGAAGTTCACGGTGCGGAGGACGTCAAATGCGTGTTCGCCTATCATGAAATTGTGCGCTCGCCGGAAGACGGAGGCGATTTCGACGGTAGTCGCTGCGATGTCTACTATCAGGGCGACGTCTCACCGGATTTCTACGGCTGGGTGTTCCCGCACGGCAAATGCACCAGCGTAGGCGTGGGCAGCGCCCAAAAAGGCTTCTCTTTGCGCGGCGCAACGGCTCTATTGAGGGCGAAATCGGGCCTGGACAGCGCGGCGACAATCCGTTGCGAGGGCGCGCCGATCCCGCTAAAGGCATTGAAGCGCTGGGACAATGGCAAAGACGTGCTGCTGGTCGGCGACGCCGCTGGCGTGGTCGCGCCGGCTTCAGGCGAGGGCATCTTCTACGCCATGACCTGTGGGCAGCGCGCGGCGGAAACAGCAGGCGAGTTTGTGCGCACGGGAGATGCGCGCGTGTTGCGTCAGGCGCGCAAGCGCTTCATGAAAGAGCATGGCACGGTATTCATGATCCTTGGAATCATGCAGCACTTCTGGTACCGCAACGATGAAAGGCGAGAGCGCTTCGTGAATATCTGCGATGACCACGATGTTCAGCGTCTCACCTGGCAGGCGTATATGAACAAGAAACTCGTCCGGGCAAACCCGATGGCGCATATTCGCATCTTTTTCAAGGACATGGCTCATCTGCTGCGGATCGCAAACCCATGACGGATCGCGCCACCCGTATGTCAACACTGTGGACGCAGGTTCTCGCGGCGGGGGCCGCGGCGATTGTGGTTGCTGTGCTCGGCGCCACCATCACGGTGATCGGACCGTGGTACCAAGAGCTTGAAAAGCCTTGGTTCCAGCCTCCGGACTGGTTGTTCGGCCCGGCCTGGACCGTCATCTTCGCGCTCGCAGCGCTAGCGGGCGTGAGCGCCTGGCGGGCGGCGGATGGCGTGAGCCGGGAATGGATCATCAGTCTGTTCGCGCTCAATGGCACGTTGAATGTGCTTTGGACACTGTTGTTTTTCCGGCTGCAGAGGCCGGACTGGGCGCTGATGGAGGTGGTGTTCCTCTGGCTGTCGGTGCTTGCACTACTGGTCTATCTCGGGCGCTTTTCACGCCTTGCCGGCGCGCTGATGGCACCGTATCTGCTGTGGGTCGCGTTCGCCGGAGCGGTGAACTACCAGATCGTACAGCTTAACGGGCCGTTCTGATCAATGGGCGCGGTAGAAGCGCTGTTCACGTCCGGGCGCGTCGTGGACATCGCGCTGGCGCTGATGGTGCTGGAGGCGGCAGCCCTGTGGGCTTATCGCAGGGCGCGTGGGTCTACATTCGCGATGGCCGACGTCGCTTGGAACCTGGCGGCTGGTGCGGCATTGCTCTTGGCACTGCGCGCGGCGCTGACGGGCGCTGACTGGCCATGGATCGCGCTGCCTCTGACCGCTGCGCTCGTCGCGCATATCGGCGATTTCCGCCGCCGCTTCGCCGCGCGTTAGAGCATTTTCCGCACAACCTGGGCCCACTTTTCCGGACGCGCGCTGGCGCAAAGCGCTATTCTGCGTCCGCCGGCGCGGTCTCAGCGCCGCCTTTCACGCGCTGAGCAAGGGCAGCCTCGATGAACGAGGTGATGTCGCCGTCCAGCACTGCACTGGGGTTGGTGTTCTCCAGGCCCGTGCGCAGGTCCTTGACGAGCTGATAGGGCTGCAGAACGTAAGAGCGGATCTGGTGTCCCCAGCCGATCTCCGTTTTTGAAGCGGCTTGCGCGCTTGCCGCCTCTTCACGCATTTGCAATTCCCGCTCATATAAGCGCGAGCGCAGCATCGCCCAGGCAGCCGCGCGGTTTTTATGCTGCGAGCGTTCGCTCTGACACTGCACGACGATGCCGGTCGGCTGGTGGGTGATGCGGACCGCGCTGTCAGTCGTATTGACGTGCTGGCCGCCGGCGCCGCTTGCGCGATAGGTGTCGATGCGGCAGTCGCTTTCATTCACTTCGATCTCGATGTTGTCGTCGATGACCGGATAGGCCCAGACCGAGGCGAAGCTGGTGTGCCGGCGCGCGTTAGAGTCAAATGGCGAGATGCGCACCAGCCGATGCACGCCCGATTCCGTCTTGAGCCAGCCATAGGCGTTGTGGCCCTGGATCTGCAGCGTGGCCGACTTGATGCCGGCTTCCTCGCCATCTTGATATTCCACCACATCGACTTTGTAGCCGCGACGCTCGGCCCAGCGCATGTACATGCGCATCAGCATCTGCGCCCAGTCCTGGCTCTCCGTGCCGCCTGCGCCTGAGTGGATTTCCACATAGCAATCGTTGGCATCAGCTTCGCCAGAGAGCAACGCCTCAACTTCCTGCTTTTGCACGTCCTGGCGCAGCGTGTGTAGCTCGGCCCAGGCGTCGGCGATCACATCTTCCTCGCCCTCGGCTTCGGCCATTTCGGTCAGCTCGATATTGTCATTCAGGCGCTGTTCGAGGGAAGCATAGGTGTTCAGTGCGGATTCGAGCGTCTGACGTTCACGCATGATCTGTTGCGCACGCTCGGCATCATTCCACAGATCGGGGTTTTCGATCTCGGCATTCAACTCGTTGAGACGTTCGTGGGCTGCATCCCAGTCAAAGATGCCTCCGTATCAGAACGAGTGAATCGCGAATGTCATCGATGATAGCTTGTGCTTCTGCACGCATGCAGCCTTCCCCTAAAATGCTCAGGTGGTGGCGGCGCGGCCGCGCTGGTTGCTGAAGATATAGGTCGCGAGGCAGGGTTTGTCAGTACAGTCCGCCGGCTTCGGGCCGTGAGCCTTCGCCTTCAGCTCCGGGCGCGAAGGCGCTAGGGTAGCCCACGAAGGAGAACGGGTCAGGTGGCTCGTTGCCCGGCTTGAAGGCCTCCATGATCACTTTCTGATCGCCAGACTGCGCCCGCAAACCCGTTTTTGCATTCACACGGATCAGTTTGATGCCCTCTGGCGCGCGGAACGGCACCGCTGGCTTGTCCTGCAAGGCCATCTTCATGAAGTCGGTGAAGATCGGGGAGGCGACGCCGCCGCCAGTTTCTCCGCGGCCCATCGGCTGGGGCGTGTCGAAACCAACGAACACGCCTGCGGCGAGGTCCGGCGCGAAGCCTACGAACCAAGCATCGCGTTCGTCGTTGGTCGTTCCGGTCTTGCCCGCCAGGGGCTTGCCGACCTCCTTGGCGCGATAGCCGGTGCCGTTCTGCACGACGCCTTCAAGGATCGACACCATCTGATAGGCCGTCATGGCGTCAACGACGCGGTCACGGTTGTCGACCAGCTCTGGCTCCTCCTGGCGCAGCCACGCCTCCGCCTGGCAACCGACGCACTCCCGCTGATCATGCTTCCAGATTGTCTCGCCATAGCGGTTCTGAATGCGGTCGATCATCGTGGGGGTGATCTTATGGCCGCCATTCACCAGCATGCTGTAGCCCGCGACCATACGCATCAGGCTCGTTTCGCCGGCCCCGAGAGCCATGGACAACACCGGCAAGAGGTCGTCATAGATCCCGAACCGGCGCGCATACTCGCGAATAATCGGCATTCCGATGTCCTGCGCCAGACGAACGGTCATCAGATTTCGCGACTTTTCGATGCCAAGGCGCAATGTCGATGGCCCGTAAAACCTGTCGCCGTAATTCTTCGGTCGCCACAGCCCCTGCTCACCCGGCTGCTCGATCGCGATGGGAGCGTCCAGAACGATGCTTGAGGGTGTGTAACCATTGTCAAGCGCGGCGACATAGACGAACGGCTTGAACGCCGAGCCGGGCTGGCGCAGCGCCTGAATGCCACGGTCGAATTGGCTGCGGCTGAAGCTGAAACCGCCGACATGCGCGAGCACGCGCCCGGTATGCGGGTCCATCACCGTGAGCGCGCCGCCGACCTCGGGCACCTGCATTAGCCGCCAATTGTCTTGCGCGTCGGGGCGCACACGGAAACCACCGATGACCTTGACCTCGGCGCGTTCGCCTCCAGCGCTTTCATCCTCGTCTGCCGCTTGCGGTGGCGCGAGGTACACCACGTCACCGACGCTCAGCACGTCCGTAGCCGCGCTCACCTCTGGGCCGCGTGTGCGCACCTCGCCCTTCATGACTTGGGGACGGGCCCACTTGATCTCCTCGAACGGCACGGTGACCCTGCGCCGCGTCTCCTCCAGTCCACCTTCGCGCGCACGGCGTGGGCGCAAGCCTGCCACTGCTTGGTCATCGGTGACTTCAAGGATCACCGCCATCCGCCAGGGCTCGATGTCGCGCAGCACGTCAACTTCGGCCAGTGTCGCGCCCCAGTCGCCGGAAGGGTCGATCGTATCGACAGGGCCGCGATAGCCATGGCGACGGTCATACTCGACGAGGCCCTGGCGCAACGCCTTGCGTGCGCGAACCTGTAATTCGGGGTCGAGCGTGGTGCGTACCGACAGACCTCCCCCATACAGCCCTTCTTCGCCATAACGCGCGGCCAGAGTGCGGCGTACTTCTTCGGCGAAATACTCTCCGGCGAACACGTTGCCCCGGAACGGGCGCGGATTGACCTCAAGCGGGCGCGCCTCGGCGGCTTTGGCCTGCTCCGCCGTGATATGGCCGTTCTCGCGCATCTGATCGATGACCCAGTTGCGCCGGCCAATGGCGCGCTCGGTATGGCGGAACGGGTGGTAGTTGTTCGGCGCTTTTGGCAGCGCGGCGAGATACGCGGCCTCGTGAACCTCCAGCTCGTGCAATTCCTTGCCGAAATAGTTGAGCGAGGCGGCGGCGATACCGTAGGATCCCATCCCGAAATAGATTTCATTCAGGTAGAGTTCGAGGATTTTGCCCTTGTCGAAGGCGCGTTCCATGCGAATGGCAAGCATCGCCTCCTTGACCTTACGCTCAACGCTGCGCTCGCTGGTGAGCAAGAAATTCTTCGCGACTTGCTGCGTGATTGTCGAAGCGCCGACAAGCCGACGGTTGTCCATGTAGTTGCGAATGTTGGTCACCACGGCGCGCATGATTGCCGGCAAGTCGATGCCGCCATGCTCAAAGAAGTTCTTGTCTTCTGCGGAGAGGAAGGCGCTGACGACCATTTCCGGCACTGTTTCGACCGGCACATACAGGCGTTCTTCGCGTGCGTACTCCGCGATCAGGCGACCGTCATTTGCATGCAGCCTGCTCATGACTTTGGGTTCGTAGTTGGCCAGCGCCTCGTAGTCGGGCAGATCCTGTGAAAACTGCCATAGCACGTAGGCGGCCACCGCCGATCCCGCCAGGAACACAATGACGCCGGCTGTGAAAAGGAAGCCGAACAGACGCAGCATGATGCTGTTGCGCCGTTTGGGCCGTTGCGGCGGCTGTATGCTCAGATTGAAAGGCATCGGTCTAATTCGTCCCTATGGGCTGATTATTGTCGCTTTCGGCGCGAGCCTGCCAGCGCAATCCGTGTGGCTGG
>CAYVFK010000042.1:10217-12540 GCA_964450925.1 uncultured Hyphomicrobiaceae bacterium
CGATATGGCCTTGTAAATTTGTCAAGATTGTGCGGCTGAGGGCGAGCGAAAAGTTGTTGGTCTCGCGACGCATCAGGTCGAGCAGGATCATGCTGACCTCGTCTTGCGTCTCGTCGATCTGCATCCCGGCGATAAGGTCAGCGCTGTTTTCTTTCGCGGCGACCAGCCGGGCCTTTTCGTCCGAGGCCTCCTCGGACAGCGTGTAGATAGTTGCGCCGCGCACAATGTCGGCGTAGCGCTCCGGCAGCGCATCAGCATGTATGGAGATGAACAAGTCCGCGTTGTGGTGATGGGCGATATCGACCCGTTCGCCGAGGGGGATGAACACATCTGCATCTCGGGTCAGAAACACATCGAATTTGCCGGTTTCGTCGAGCTTTCGCTTGAAAACCCGCGAGAAGGCAAGCGCCACTTCTTTTTCCATGGTGCCGCCCTGGCCGATCGCGCCGGGGTCGACCCCGCCGTGACCCGGATCAAGCACGATAACCGGCTTGCCCCTCGGCTTGGCGCGCTTTGCCTTGTTGAGCGGATCAGCGCTTGGTCTCGGCTGACGGCCCTGTGGCGGTTCGCCGACCGTGATGGTGTCCCCAGTCCGGTCAACGAACTGCTCTGGCGTGATAGCGACCAGATCAATCACAAGACGCGCGGGGTTGCCGGAGGCTGCATCCTGTAAAAGCGCCTTCTCAACCGCGACCGGCTTCACCACGTCTATCACGATACGCGACTTGCCGGGGCTGAACAGTCCGTAGCGAAAACCGCTGATCAGCCCGCGCCCCTGCGTGCCAAGCTGAGGCGGCATTTGGAAGTTGACCTCCGGGAGGTCGACGACGACCCGGTAAGGATTGCCAAGCGTGAAAACTCGGAAATCCACTGGCTTCGACAAGTCAGCAACGAATCGCGTCTTGCTGAGGTCCCCGCCCACGCGGGCATCGTTGGCAACCGGATCGGCGTTGCTTGGGCCGGCAAGGGTGATGGCTATCACAACGGCAGCAAGACCCAACACAAAGCTGTGCGCGAGCGCAATGGACGCGCCTTGAGCTTTCCGACTCATGAGCTACCTCCTCATGATCCGCACAACCTGGCGGTCTCCGGGCCTGGCAATCAGGGACGAGGTGGAGACGCTGTTGAGCGAACAGGCCACTGATATCATTGATTCTGAAGTGTTTTGGTTTGTCGACAATAGTTAACACTATCTTTTGTTTTTAGCGCGATTAAGGCGGTGCCGTCATGAGGAGCTTGCTGGAAGCTGCTTACACGTTTAAGAAGAAATTTGGCAAGAGCGATACTCCTAAGGCGTTGGGGTCGTGTTCGCAGCACGTCCGTCTCCATAAGTCGCCATTTTGGCGGCGAAACGAGCAATCATTGCTGCGGGGCTCGCCGGGCTGGATTATGGGTCGCTACGCGCTGCGGACAGTCGCTGGCTTGTAGCACTGTCCACTTGTGCCCTGGGATGTGAGGCACGCGGCTGACGCCAGGATGCGTAAGTCTGCGGCCCGCTACATGGCAAGAGTTATGTCGCCGAGCCGATGCGCTTAAGACCGGCGCCTGGTTCGTTCAGGAGAATTCCCGCCACTGATCGATTGAGATTGGCGGCGGAAAATGGGCCGGAGGATTTCCGCCCAAACATGTTTCGCGCCGACGGTATTGGCGCAGGAAACGCAAAGGTTGGTCTTTGCCACCGCTGGATGCGCGCCTCATGCGTTGGGTGCGGGCATCGCGGCACAGGCTTAGGCTGGAGAAGCAACACGAGATTGCGTCGCAATGGTTCATCCCCTCACGACCGGACTGCATGCCGTTGACAAGCCCGCCCCTCACGTGGGCGTTGTCGCGTATGGGTGCGGCCTCGCGCCGGGCGTTGAGCGGCGTTCGACGCTCAAATTAAGGGCGCGCTCCTTGTATCAGCGCGAGTCGGCTCTGTGCGAGACGGCTCGGCGCGGCGAGGCATTGCGCGCGCCGGAGACAAGATACAATGGGAAACAAGATGCTCATCGACGCCGCGCACCCGGAAGAGACCCGGGTCGTGGTGCTGCGCGGAGACCGCGTCGAGGAATTTGACTTTGAGTCGGCTTCGCGCAAGCAACTGCGCGGCAACATCTATCTGGCAAAGATAACCCGGGTCGAATCATCGCTCCAGGCAGCCTTTGTCGATTATGGCGGAAACCGGCACGGCTTCCTTGCCTTCAACGAAATCCACCCGGACTATTATCAAATCCCTGTCGCCGACCGGCGCGCACTGCTTGAAGAAGAAGCCGAAATCTCGCGGGCA
This sequence comes from uncultured Hyphomicrobiaceae bacterium, assembly GCA_964450925.1. Taxonomy (GTDB): domain Bacteria; phylum Pseudomonadota; class Alphaproteobacteria; order Rhizobiales; family Rhodomicrobiaceae; genus Dichotomicrobium. The sequence continues at coordinate 12,484 of CAYVFK010000042.1, forward strand.
AATGCGAACAACGGCAGCGATGATGCCAGCGGGCATGTAGACGAAGAGGCGGATGAT
>CAYVFK010000043.1:0-6042 GCA_964450925.1 uncultured Hyphomicrobiaceae bacterium
GCCAGCTCGGACTGGACCGCCTCCCAGCGTTCCACGAGCCTGTCGAGCTTCTCAGGCGAAATCTCTGGCATGGTCTTTTTCAGTGTTGATCTTGAGAGCGCCGATCACCCCAGCGGGATGCTGTTGGACTCGGCGAAATCCTGCAGCCGCGCGCGAATAGATTGGTTTCCGGTCTCCAGCCACTCCAGCACATAGCTTTCCAGCTTTCCCGCATCAAGCTCAAGCACCATGGCCTTAACCGGACCGATCGACGCCGCCGACATCGAAATCGAGCGATAGCCCAGCCCGATCAGCGCCATCGCCTCGATCGGCCGCCCAGCGATCTCGCCGCACAGCGTCAGTGGCACCCCGTGGCGCCCGGCGCTCTCGGCGATCTGGCGCAGCACGCGCAGCCCTGGCGGCGACAGCGGATCGAACCGTGCGGCAACATTCGCGTTGCCACGATCCGCAGCAAAGAGGAACTGAAACAGATCGTTGCTGCCAACCGAGATGAAGTCCACCTCAGGCAGCAGTTCATCGAGCTGCCACAGCAGAGCGGGGACCTCGATCATTGCGCCCATGTGAATTTCGCGCGGCAGCTCATAGCCATGCCGCTTGGCGTGCGCCACTTCCCTGTTCAGATAGCCACGCGCCTCGCGCAGCTCGCTGACATCGGTGACAAAGGGGATCATCATCCGCAGCTCGCACCCGGCACACGCGCGCAGCAGGGCGCGGATCTGGGTCCGCAACAGGGCCGGCCGATCGAGCGCGATGCGAATGGCGCGCCAGCCTAAAGCCGGATTTGGCTCCTGCAAGTGCCGGATATAGGGAAGCACCTTGTCGCCGCCAATATCAAGGGTCCGGAATACGACCTGCTTGCCGTCAGCGTTCTCCTTGATCTCCCGGTATGTGCGCATCTGCTGATGCAATTTCGGCAGTTTCGACGAGATCATGAACTGCAATTCAGTGCGGTAAAGGCCGATGCCGTCCGCGCCACTGTCCCTCAGATGCGGCACGTCGATAGGCAGCCCGGCATTCATGCGCAGGTAAATTCGCTCACCGTCGCGCGTGCGCGCTTCGCGGTCACGCAGCCGGGCATATTGGGCCTGCCGGCGCGCGCGGAAGCGGACCTTGTCGGTGTATGACTTGACCAAATCGCCTGTGGGCCGGAGATGGAGCACGCCCTGCTCGGCATCGAGGATGGCGGCATCACCTGGTGCGGTCACGCTCAGCACATTCTCGGTTTCCCCGATGGCGGCGATACCCAGTGCGCGCGCCACGATTGCGACATGGCTGGTCAAGCCGCCCTCTTCGAGCACCAGCCCACGTAGCTTCTCGCGGTTGTAGTCGAGCAATTCGGATGCGCCCATTGTCCGCGCAACGAGGATCGTGTCCTTGGGCAGTTCCTCGCTGGCGGCAGTCTCGTTGCGCCCGGCCAGGAGCCGCAACAGGCGATTGGCGATGTCATCCATATCATGTAGGCGCTCCCGCCAGAAGCGGTCGCTGTGGCGAAGCATCTGCCCGCGCTGCACGCCCTGCACACGCTTGACGGCGGCTTCGGCGGTGAGTCCGGCATTCACGGCCTCGCGAAGCTTGCGCAGCCACCCCTCATCATGAGCAAAGACACGGTAGACCTCAAGGATTTCACGGTGCTCACCGGTCAGGGGCACATCGCGGCGCTCAAGCATCTCATCGACGCTCTGGCGCAGCCGATCAACGGCAGCGTCCAATCGGCTCAACTCGCTGTTCAGATCGTCGGAGATCAGCCGTGTCACCATGACCTGTGGCTCGTGGAACACGATGTGTCCCAGCGCGATCCCCTCGGAAAGCACGACGCCATTGGACGATTGCGCCTGCGTGCGGCGCGGGTCTGCCTCAGCCGGGCTGACGCCCTCGATCGCCCCGGACCCAATCACCTCGGCAAGCACCATTGCGATGGTCTGCAGCGCTTCAACCTCTTCATCGGTGTATTTGCGCGGCTGCACATTCTGGATCGTCAGCACGCCCTGCGTTTTCCCACTGCGCAGCACCGGGACGCCGAGGAACGATGTGTAGCTCTCTTCGCCAGTCTCGGGCCGCAGCGAGAACGCGGGATGGGATTGCGCGTCAGGCAGGTTTACCGGCCGGCCACTAGAGGCGATCAGGCCGACGAGCCCCTCATCCGGCTTCAGCCGCGTGTTATGCACCGCCTCCTGCTTCAGCCCCTGCGTGGCGTAAAGTTCGAGCGTGCCGTCCTGCCTGGCGATGTAAATCGAGCAGACTTCAGCGACCAGATTCGCGGCGACCAGCTCCACGATCGTATCAAGGCTGACCTTGCCCACCGGGGAATTGGCCATGGCCTCGCGCAAACGCCTCAGCAGAACCCGTGGTGCGCTTAGTCTCCAAGGCATACGCCCCATGTCTCCTTGGTCGGGATTGGCCGCCTTCATTGCGGTCCGCTCACTCCGCTCACGAGCGTCCGCTGAGCCTGCCCGCGCCGCGACAATCGGCAAACGGGTCGCAATGCGGAACACGGCTCGCCGCCCTTCGATCTCGATATGGGAAAACACATGAGCGGGGCGGACGCTCAATAACTTCCGTCAAATTTTAAGCCGGTTCCGTCGCATCCAGGCCATAGACGCTATGCAAGGTGCGAATCGCGAGTTCGGCATAGTCCGCATCGATGAGAACGCTGATCTTAATTTCCGAAGTCGAGATCGCCCCGATATTGATGCCTTTCTCCGCCAGCGCGCGAAACATCTGGGCCGCGACGCCGGCATGGCTGCGCATCCCCACCCCGATGATAGATACTTTGGCAACATCCTCCGAGCCGCGCAAATCGGAATATCCAATCTCCGCTTTCGCAGTGGCCAAAACGTCAAGTGTGCGCTGCAGATCGCCCGCCGGCACAGTGAAGGTAAGGTCCGTGAAGCGTCCATCTTCCGACAGGTTCTGGACGATCATGTCCACGTTAATATTCGCTGCGGCGAGCGGGCCGAAGACGCTGGCGGCAACGCCGGGTTTGTCCGCGACACTGAGCAGTGTGACCTTGGCCTCGTCCTTCGCATAGGCGATCGAGCTTACAACCTGCTGTTCCATGATCTCACTCTCATCACAAACGAGCGTCCCGGACCAGTCGTCACCACCGGTCTGCGTCGGCGCGAAACTCGACCGGACCTGCAGCGGAACGCCGTGGACCATTGCCAGTTCCACTGAGCGAGTCTGCAAGACCTTTGCGCCGAGCGATGCCATCTCCAGCATCTCCTCATAGGAAATCTTAGAAATCCGGCGGGCTTTGGGCACGATGCGCGGATCGGTTGTGTAAACACCATCAACATCGGTGTAGATGTCGCAGCGATCCGCCCTGAGCGCCGCCGCCACGGCAACCGCGCTGGTGTCCGAGCCGCCCCGGCCCAGCGTGGCGATGCGCCCATCGTCAGCGATGCCCTGAAAACCCGCCACCACCGCGACTTCGCCGCGATCCAGGCTTTCGCGCAGCGGTCCCGGCTCAATATCCATGATCCGCGCCGCGCCGTGGGCTTCATTCGTGCGGATCGGCACCTGCCAACCCAGCCAGGAGCGTGCCGGAATGCCCATATCCTGCAGGATGATCGCCAGCAAGCCGCTCGTCACCTGCTCGCCCGCGGCGACCACGCTGTCATACTCACGCAGATCATGCCGCGCGGCAGCCTCGCGCACCAGCGCCACGAGGTGGTCGGTCTGCCCGGCCATAGCCGAGACGACGACGGCCACCTGGTGCCCGGCCTGCGCCTCGCGCCGCACATGGCGTGCCACATTACGGATGCGCTCAATATCCGCGACCGACGTCCCGCCGAACTTCATCACAAGACACGCCACGGCTTGCCTCTTTAAACACAGTGCAACAAAAATGCGCCCCGCTTATACCACGCACGCCGGGTGCTGCAAGGACGCCACAGAGCAAGACGCCACAGCGGCGGAAGATGCGGGCCGTGCGCACATCTGCTAGGCTTGCGCACATGAGCCAGTCAGACAGCACAATCGATGCCCGCGAGGTCGAGCGCTTCCGCGCGCTCGCGGCGAAATGGTGGGATCCGCATGGCGAGTTTGCGCCGCTTCACGCAATCGGGCCAGAGCGGGTGCGCTTCCTCCGGGAGCAGCTTGTGCGCCAGTTTCGCTGCAATGACAGCGCGGCCCGACCGCTAGAGGGCCTGCGCATCGCTGATATCGGCTGTGGCGGCGGGCTGGTTTCGGAGCCGCTGGCGCACCTGGGCGCGTCCGTCACGGGGATCGACCCGGCGCAAGAGAACGTCGCGGCCGCACGCGCTCATGCCGCTGCGAACGGACTTGAAATTGACTATCGCGCTGCGCGCGTTGAGGAGTTGGCCGGCGAAGGCGCGCAGTTCGACGCGGTGATCGCGCTTGAGGTCGTCGAGCATGTGCCGGATGTGTCAGCGTTCATCGGCGTGTGCGCGCAGATCGTGGGTCCCGGCGGGATGATGCTACTGTCGACGATCAACCGCACGGCGCGGGCGTTCGCGCTAGCGATCGTCGGTGCGGAATATGTGCTGCGCTGGCTGCCGCGCGGGACGCATCAGTGGGACAGGTTCGTGACGCCGGGCGAGTTAGCGGATGCGCTGCGGGCTAGCGGCCTCCGCATCGTGGACACGCGAGGGTTGACCTTCAACCCGCTGACCCGCGAATGGCGGCTGTCCGGCGATATCAGCGTCAACTACTTCATGTCCTCCGCGAAACCAGCCGCGGATTAGCCGCCGCTGCGCTGTTGCATCCTCTGGCGCATCTGCTCGCACGGATCCGGACGCTCGGCGCGCGGCGTCAGCCACACGAAGTCGGCAATCGGCGCGCCATCCGGGCCGGCTTCGACATAATCGCCTGGCACACGCCCACTGTCGTTCAACTCCACGAGCATCACAACCGCTACCTCGCTGTCGGCCGCACGCCGGCGCAAATACCACGGCACGCCGCGGTCCGCGCGCACATGGCCGTTGCCCGCGATCAGCACCGCATTCTCGCGTGCCGCGTGCAGCAAACCGTCGGCCATGAATGCATCGCGCAGCCGTTGGATCGCCGCCATCGGAGCAAGCTTATCGCGCGGCACCATTTGGCAGTGCCCGTCATAAAGCTCATCGCTCAACGCGTCGGCCAGCGCCGGGGAAAGCGGCTCTTCCAATGCAAGTTCTGCCCTGCGCGTCTGATCCACAGCGTCAAAACCCTGCTGCGCTGTCGCGCGTGTCAACTCACCAGACGGATTTCCCGTGAGGATCGGCAGTCCTGCATCGAAAGCGGCCTCAGCGATTGGCTGATATTCGCGCCAGTCTGGCCAGCCGGAGTTCGCCCAGTCCAGCGCGGGCCCAAGCCCTTGCGCCGTGGACTCCGGCTGCGCGAGATACGCGGCCAGCTCATCCGCCTTGTCGCGCGAAATCATCTCCATAACCACGGCCGGGGCGGACCCCGCTGCCGCAAGCCGCGCCACGATCCACCCCTGGAGCCGGTGATGGTCCGGGTTGTCATGAACCTCGCCGATGAGCACGAAGCGCGCCTGCGCCAGCCGTTCGCTCATCTGCGCTGGCGTGATGGCCTGCTGAGCACGCGCGTCCCAAACCTTCCCGGCCATCTCGCTGTCGGCGTGAAGCGGGGTTTGCCAATCGGTCCAGGGTTCGCTTGCATGCATCGGAATCACCATCACCCAAAGAAGCGCGAGGACGGCGAGAGACAGGCGCAACATGGGCGACCTCACGTGTCGGTTGGCACAGCAGTCTCGGGGCTGGTGCGGTGATCCCAGACCTCGGCCAGTTGCGGCTCGCCCCGTGCCGCGCGGATCAGGTTCATAAAACGGACAAACAGATAGTGGCTGTCGTGCGGACCCGGCGAGCCTTCCGGGTGATATTGTACAGAGAATACGGGGCGACCCTGCATGCGGATCCCGCAGTTGCTGCCGTCAAACAGTGAAACATGCGTCTCGGTGACAGCTGAGGGCAGGCTATCGCGGTCCACCGCGAAGCCGTGGTTCATCGAGGTGATCTCCACTTTGCCCGTGGTGTGGTCCATCACCGGGTGGTTCGCGCCGTGGTGGCCCTGGTGCAT
>CAYVFK010000043.1:6142-12460 GCA_964450925.1 uncultured Hyphomicrobiaceae bacterium
CGCAGGATATTTCGTTTCAGCCCGAAATCCACGGCGACGACATGCGCGGTCGGGTGCGTCTGCTGGCCAAAGCTGTCCGGCCAACGCCAGATGGTCTCGCCCCACTGGTAGCTCTGGGCGCAGGTAACAGTTCGCGCCAGGTCCATACCTTCGATGCCCGGCCAGGCTTCGGCTTCCGCCTTGAGCGCAGGCATGTCAAAATTTCCGGACGGTTCATGCGCGATAACGGCATTCTGCATCCCGCGCTCGCGGATCAGCGCGGTCAGAGCCCGCGTATCCACGCCCGCAATGCCGATAATGCCGCGCTGGCGTAGCCAGTCGTCCAGCGCGCTGGTCGCGCGGTAATTCGAGGGATCGGTGATGTTCGCGCGGAGCACGCAGCCGCGCACGCCGGAACTGGCCGCGATATTGGAGGTCTCGATGTCCTCGGCGTTGGTGCCGACATTGCCGATATGCGGGAAAGTGAAGGTGATGATCTGTCCGGCATAGGACGGGTCTGTGAGGATCTCCTGATAGCCGGTCATCGCCGTATTGAAGCAGACTTCACCACAAGCATGGCCTGTTGCGCCCAATCCCGCGCCACGGATGACCGAGCCGTCGGCAAGCACGATGACAGCCGTAGCGCGGACGGATAGTCCGTGGCGCGGCCGCATGGAGGCCGGCCCGGCCGCCGGCAACTGGCCGCCGAACGGGTTAGCGGCGGTCGGGTGATCGGTCATGTGATTATCCTGCGATGGAGCTTTTAATGATTGGCGCTAAGTCTCGTCGAGACGCCAGCACGACGTCTTGACCGGCTTGGCGAACAACGCCATTTTCCTGTCACATTGGGCAACGTGGGGAAAGTACGTAGCGGACAAGTCAGGGTCAAGGGCGCGCGGGGAGCGCATCCAGTCTCTGGCGAGACCATCACTCCGGCGCCAGGTGCATGCCTGTACAGGCACCGATGGCGCTCACGTACATCCAGGATTACTGGGCGCGAGCGAGAGGACTGGCTATCGTCAGCCTATGCAACATCTATGATACGCGATGAATTGAACCGCGCGCTCAAGGAAGCGATCGCGGCAGGTGACAAACGTCGTATTCACATGCTCAGGCTGCTGAATGCCGCCATTACCGATCGGTCCGCGGCGAGGGGCGCCAATGGCGAGCACAGCCTCGAAAGGGCTGATGTGATCGAGCTGCTGCAGCAGATGGTGGAACAGCGACGCCGCGCGGCCCACGACTATGAACAGTCTGGCCGGCTGGAACTCGCACAGCAAGAATTGGACGAGATCGACATCCTCAAATCGTTTCTACCGCAGGAGTTGGATGAGTCGCAGACCCGGCAGGAATGTCAAAAGGTCGTGCGAGAGATCGGCGCGTCCGGTTTGAAGGATGTTGGGCGCACGATGAACGCGCTGAAGGGCCGCTACAAGGATAAGATGAACTTCGCGAAGGCCAGCCGCTACGTGCGCGAGATGCTGAAGTGATGATCTACCGCTGAGCCAATCGCGCGCGCTGGGGCGCAGACTGAGCCGCCTCCGCGCGCTCCTCCAACACTCTGCTGACCGCGCGGCCCGTAAACCGTGACGCCCAGTACAGCTTCGCGTATTGCAGCCCGGATTCGAATGCGATCGGCAGGTTGCCACTGCCATCGTCGAAGAACAGGTGCACCTTTTTCAGAATGCCTGCGTTATCGCGACTGAAATCCATCGACGCAACACTGGCCTCGGCGATCATCGGCATCAACTGGAACGGCTGATAATAAAGCTCGTCTGAGTGTTCATCATCGTATGCAGGCGCGCTGGCGACGATCGCGCGAGCGATGGTGCGCGGTTGTGGCGCTGCAGGAATTTCGTCCGGGAGGCCCGGAGCCAAGGCGGCGCGCAAACTCCCCGCGCCCGTTTCGTTACCTAGATCGAAGCCGGAGACCACTGGGCCGAGGCTCGCCAGTATCGGGCGCGGAGCGCGCTTGAGCTGCTGTCGCGTGGCCCAGGGCAGCGGCTTTCCCTGTTCGCCTAGCCTGGCAAGCGCAACCTTGAAGTCATTCCTGCTTAGCGGGCGGCCATCGGAGGGAACGTGCTTGCTCTCGCCGGATGGGAACAAGAGCGCGAGTTCTTGCCGGGGCAGCCGCGGCCAGTGCCGAACGCGGCCGACATCGAGATGGACAAACGGGATCGCCGACGTGGGATAGTAGCCGACGCCGCCATATTGGCGGATCAAACCGGCGTTGCGCAGCCGTTTGACCGGCACATCGGGGAAATGCACATCGACCGCGTTTCCGCGGGTGTGCTGGCTTTTGCGGGCCTGGCCGCCCTTGGTCCGGCGCAGCATGTTGTTGGTTTTCTGAGAGCGGTATCCGGAGATCAGATGGATCGGCTCCTCGGAGCCCAGTTGCGCGTAGACCTCCCACAACAGGTCGATCAGTTCGCGCGACATCTCGATCTGCTCGTCGCGCCGCCAGTCGCGCATGATCCAGTCGATCTTGTCGAGCGCCTCGGGGATGTATGCGCCGTCGCGCTTGTACACGACGTCGATGCTCTCCTTGGTGTTGACGCTATAGAGTTGCAGCCGGCGCTCGCTCGCGAGCGCATCGGCGTTCAACGCCGGCAGGACGCCTGAAGCTGCGATCAACACAAACGAGACTGTCAGGAAAAGACTGCGAACCGCGCGGAACATCAGGTCCCCGTAAGCAACGCGAGCGCCCGCTTGCCGGCAGGCGTATCAACACGCGTACTCTAAACACTCATACTTAACAGGGAGTAATCTGCGAAAATTGCGGGAAAAACATGGCGCGAGCCGAACGCGCAAAAGCCGGCCCGGCCGCGACGGGGAACCGCTGCATCCGCCGCGACCGGCAAACGCGAACGTCTAGCTTGCCTTCAGCGCCGTCATCATCCGCTCATCGTGTTTGTAAATGTCGGCGAAGAACCGAACGACGCCATCCCCGGCGACTGCCGCCGTCATGTAGGTGATATGCACTGGCAGCTTCTGCTCCAGGCGTATTGCGCGGTTGTTGCCGCGCTCAATCGCGCGAGAGATCGACTGCTTGCTCCATCCTTCGGTGCGCATGATCGCCTCAGCGAAGTCACGCGGATTGCGCACCCGCATGCACCCATGGCTATAGGCGCGCTGCGAGCGATTGAACAGGTGTTTCGAAGGTGTGTCGTGCAGATAAACCGCGTGCTTGTTCGGGAACAGGAACTTCACCTCGCCAAGCGCATTGCCGCGCCCTGGCGATTGGCGCAGGCGCACCCGGCTCGCGTCGACACGGTCCCAGTCAACTTCATATGGGTCCACTTGCCGCCGCCCGCGCCAGAGCACCTGGAAATTCTGGCGGGAAAGATAGCTCGGATTGCGCTGGGCGATTGGAATGATCTCGTTCTTCGTGATCGAATAAGGCACGTTCCAGTACGGATTGAAGACGACAAGTTCCATCTCGTCGGAGAACGAAGGTGTGGCGTGGCGCGGCTTTCCAACCACAATCCGCTCCTCGAAAACCGTCTCGCCGTTCTCCACCAAGCGCACCATGTACTGGGGAACATTCACCCGGATATGGCGGTCGCCCAGCTCGTTGGGGAACCAGCGCCAGCGTTCCAGATTGACACGGATGATGTCGATTTTCTCGGCCGGACTGCGGTTTAGCGCGCGTCGCGTTGCCGGGCCGATCAGACCATCGACATGCAAGCCGTTTTTCTGCTGGAATGCGCGGATCATGGCGGCCAGCGGCTCATCATAGGTTTCAGCCGCCTCGGTGTCCGGGACATTCAGCCGTTTGCGCACCAGCGGCACATGCGGATGCGTGTCGCCTGGTTCGATCACGTCGCCGTCGGGGATGCGCACTTGCTCGCGCCCGGTCATGTCGCGCAGCTCATGCAGCCGCTTCAGCAGCCCGACGAACTGCGGATGGGTGGGATGATAGCTTTCAAGAGACGCGACGACGTCAACAGCCTCCCCAGCCAGCGCGCGCAGCACCTCCAGGGGATCGGGCGCATCTGGCGTAATGTCGAGATCGGCGCTAATAGTGCGTGGGTTTAGATGCCCCGACTGTGCATGACGTGCATAGGCAAGCACCGACCGGCTGATCCGATACTCGGCGTCGGCCAGCCATTGCGCCGAGATGTCGCCGCCACCAGCAAGGCTCTGTTGCTCAGGCAGCGGGTAGTTTTCCGGCCGCAAGTCGAACGCGTCGGCGCGCGCAACGACGGCAGCGGCTGCGCGTGCCTTGTCAGTCAGACCCTGCTCATCGACCCAAATGAACTGGTAGCCGGTCTCGGCGTAGAACTCCGCCATGGCCCCGCGTTCACGCTTTTCGGCGTCTGAGATGGCCTTAAAGCTCTCGCTTAGCCGCCCCTGGAGCTTGAAGGCAGCCGCGTCCATTCGGCTAATGAGTTGCGCGGGCGCACCCGGCTCAACCGCCCGCGCGGGCAGCACGCCAATCATGATCATCGCGGCAGCGGCGGCACAGAACAGATCACGAAGCATCGAACCCCCCAAGGTTAAGCTTTGACGGTGAGAATACCCGAGCGCCGCCGATTCCGCTATCTCCCGGCGATGAACTCTGCGTGTTCCCGAGAGGCTGTGGCGTCGATGCAAAGCTTACGCTCGCAGCGAGGCGATCCATGCGCCGAGCCGGGCTGCGCCTTCCTCGATCTGATGAAAGCCCCCAGCGTAGGACAGCCTGACATAGCGGTGGCCGCTATGAGGGTCGAAGTCGACGCCCGGCGTGATCGCTACGCCAGCCTCGCTAAGAGCGCGCGCCGCGAACACCCGACTGTCCTCGGTGAGGTGGCTTACATCTGCGTAGATATAGAAAGCGCCATCCGCCGGGGCCAGTTCGCCAAAGCCTGCTTCGCCAAGCACGGATAGCAGATGCTGGCGGTTTCGCCCGTATCCGGCCTTGATGTGATCCAGCTCATCGGTGGCGTCGAAGGCGGCGGTTGCGGCGATTTGTGAGAGTGTCGGTGCGCAGATGTAGAAATTTTGCTGCAACCGCTCCGCCGCGCGAAGCAATCGCTCCGGCACCACGATCCAGCCGATGCGCCAACCTGTCATGCAGTAGTATTTCGACAAGCTGTTGATTACGATGGCGTCGTCAGAGAAGCGTAATGCTGTCTGCGCCTCGATCGTATGCTCAAGACCGTGATAGATTTCGTCAGAGATAAACCACATTCTTCGGGACCTGCATGCGTCGATCAGCGTGGCGATGTCCGAAGAGCCGAGCATGGTGCCTGTCGGGTTCGCCGGGCTGGCGACGATCAGGCCGTCGAGGCCATTCGCGCGCGCTACGGCGTCCTCAAGCGCGCGTGGTGTCGGCACCCACTGCGATGCCGGACCTGCCTCCACGCCAACCGGGCGGACGCCCAGCGCGCTTGCGATATGCCGGTAGCACGGATAACCCGGCTGCGGCAGGCCGAGCGCTCCGCCGTGGTCGAACAGCAACAAGAACGCCAGCGTGAAGCCCGCCGACGAGCCGGTTGTAACGATGATCCGCTCGGGCGACACCTCCACCGCGTGTCGTTCGGCATAATACCGCGCAATCCGCTGTCTTAGCTCTGGCAGGCCGCGCGCGTCAGTGTACCCATGCACCCCGCTATCGAGCGCTTGCTTCACCGCCTGACGCGCCGCCTCCGGCGCAGGGCTGCCAGGCTGGCCAATCTCCATATGAACGATGTTTTCGCCAGCGGAATCGCGCCGGTTCGCCTCCGCCATCACGTCCATAGCCACGAAAGACTCGATCTGCGCGCGCTTCGAAACGTCGGGATCGCTCATGGTTTCCCCACTCCCTGCATTCACTCTTTCGTTACCCAACGCCGACCGTCACGCTTTCGTCAATCTCGCCGCGTCTCTGCGGCCTGATGACGTTGGCGAGATCGTACGCGCGGATCGCGTTGACCGGCGTGGGTCCGTACCATAGGCTTTCGCCGAATGGATGCGAGTGCAATCCCCACAATCTGTAGAGATGTCTATGTTCGCTTTCTTCAGCCGGCTTCGGTTCGTGTTCGGCAACCGCGACCGCTTCGGCGGGGCGCGAGGATCAGCGCGCCGAACCCAGCGCAAGCTCCAGGTCGCAGCGATACTGTCAGCGCTCACCATGGCTGCGAGTGCCGCACCCGCGGCCGCGCAAGGCCTCATCCGCGATGCCGAGATCGAAGCCCTGATGCAGGACTATGCCGGGCCGGTGCTTCAGGCGGCGGCTCTCGGCTCGCAGAATGTCAATATCCATCTGGTCAAGTCAGAAAGCTTCAACGCCTTCGTGGTTGACGGCCGAAACATGTTCATCCACGTCGGTGCGATCATGCAGGCCTCCACGCCCAACCAGATCATCGGCGTGATCGC
>CAYVFK010000044.1:0-11945 GCA_964450925.1 uncultured Hyphomicrobiaceae bacterium
GCAACCTCATCAAGCGCTCGATCCGCGATCTCTACAGCAAGGAGATCGACGAGGTCCAGGTCGCCGGCGAGACCGCCTATCGCGAGGCCAAGGACTTCATGCGCATGATCATGCCGAGCCATGCGAAGAACGTGAAGCCGTACCGCGAGCCGGAACCGATCTTCATCCGCAGTAACGTCGAGCGCCAGCTCGATGCGATGTACAGCCCCTATGTCACGCTGAAATCAGGCGGCTACGTCGTGATCAACCAGACCGAGGCGCTGGTCGCGATCGACGTCAACTCGGGCAAGTCCACCAAGCAGCATTCGATCGAGGATACCGCTTTGCGCACCAATATGGAGGCTGCCGAGGAAATCGCCCGGCAGCTGCGCTTGCGCGATCTCGCGGGGTTGATCGTCATCGACTTCATTGACATGGAGGAGCGGCGCAACAACCGCTCGGTGGAGAGAAAGCTCAAGGAATCGCTGCGCTATGACCGCGCGCGCATCCAGATCGGGCGCATCAGCGCGTTCGGCTTGCTTGAAATGTCGCGTCAGCGTATCCGCACCGGTGTTCTCGAAGGCTCCACCAGCCTGTGTCCGCATTGCCAGGGCACTGGCATCATTCGCTCGGTCGAGTCGGTGGCCCTATCGGTGCTGCGCTCGCTGGAGGACTATCTGCGGTCCAACCGGGTCATGGACCTCACCGCTATTACGTCTGGCGAAGTTGCGCTGTATATCCTCAACAACAAGCGCGAATACCTGAACGATATCGAGCACCGCTTCGGCGTGCGCCTCGGCGTTGTGACCGACGACCGCATGCAAGGCTCAAGCTTCACCATCGAGCGGATGTCGCCTGAATCTGCGGGCGACACGGAAAGCAATGTGGTGGTCCAGATGGATTGGGGATTTGAGGCGCCGGTCGACAAGAAGACCGAAAGCGAAGAGGAGCGCAAACGCTCGCGACGTAAGCGTCGTCGTGGCCGTGACGGCCGCAAGGAGGACGATGAGGCGCTTGCCAGCCCGCAAGCCCAACCCGAGGAAGATACCGGCGGCGAGGACGACGAGGTCCGCAGCGACGAGGACAGCGCGGACGAAGCGCAACGCGCCCGGAAGTCACGCAGACGCGGCCGGCGCGGAGGGCGTCGGCAACGCGCACGCAGAGAAGGCGGCGTTGAGTCCGGGGTAGGTGCGCAGGAGCATGACCGGGCCGATGAGTCGGCCCAGTCCGGCGAAGAAAACGTGCCGAGCGAGGCCGCGCAGGGTCCACAGCCAGTTGGCGCGGCTCACGTCGAAGCTTTACCGCGAGGCCATGGCGTGGACGTGGTTGCTCATCCGCGCTCGCAGGATGCCGATGCGGCAAAGGTCGATGACGTTGCGAAACCCGTTGACGAAGAGGCGCGAGCGCCAGAGGAAGCGCCGGTCATGGATAAGCCTGCCCAATCGGAGATGCCTACCCCTCGTGAGACAGCGGCGGTCAAGCCCGAGGCCGAAACCGTCACAGCAGACGCAGAGGCCGAGCAGAGCGAGGAGCATCGCCCGCGCCGCCGCGGCTGGTGGCAGCGGCGCTAGAACCTGGTCAATGAAACGTGACTTGCCGAACAGGCTCTAACTGATTGTTTGGTCGCAGTTTGGTCGCTTAACGCCCGCTGCCGGCTCCTGACTCAAAACCGGCTTCCACTTTTGCTGAAAGTGCTCTAGAGCGGAAGCCGTTTTGTCGAACCGGCGCAGTGCTCTCGTGCCGTGACGCACACACTTGATCCACACTTGCAGCACGCTCGCATGAGCGCGCTTTTAGATCGGACTTAAGCGACTCGAAACTCGTCATGACCGGACTTGATCCGGCAATCCAGCTTACAAGCTTAAGAGCTGCGACTATGGATTATGGATGCCAGCGTCGAGCACGGGCATGACGTGGTTCTCACTGATCAAAAATCGACTCAAAGTCTCTGTGTTGGAAACTGGACAAGCAACGACGTTTTGCTCATGCATCTTTGAGGCGTCCATTCGCCCTCGGACTCGCGGCTCAATGAAGCGAATGAATGCGTAGATGCGCTAGATGCTTTTTTACAAGCTCAGTTTTTTCCGAAAAACGGTTCGCTCTTTTCGGATCGCGATCAAAAGGCAGGCCGCATGGTTGACCTCATAATGGAATACGAATGGGCGATCGTCCTTTTGGGCGTTATCGCCTGGGGTGTTTGGGAGCTTTACGCTTTGCGGCGCGACAAACGCAGGCGCACTCGTGGCTCCGGAGGGCCCCCGTGACCTACCAGAACTGGCGCGGCATACGGTAGGGCAGCATCAGCCGCACGATCGGAGAACGGAAGCGGTCGAGGTGCAACGATTCGTGCATCGCCGTAACCGGCTGACCAAGCAGCTTCGAAGCCACCAGCGAGCGCGCATAGAATGGCGAATCCTCCAGCGTCTTGACGACCTGCGCTGCGCCGTCTTCCGACTGCGTGTTGCGCGGCATGGTCCAGTTGGTGCGTGGCAGCCGCACCGCTGCCGGAACCGGGATCTCGCGCACCTGCCCCTGGGGATCGAAGACCAACGCGAGTGAGCGGCGGCCGCCATCTCGCATCGTCACGTCATAAAGCACCGCAGTATCATCGCCAACGCTTGCGCGCGACCAGTCCCAATAACGGAAACCGGCTTCGAGTGATTCCGTGCCACTATTGGAGTCAAGATAGGCTGCCCCGGACCAGCGTAGGCTCGGTTTGTCCAGCGCGACGTCGATCCTCGACACTGGCGAAAGCGGCGACCACGCGTGGCGCTGATTATCGTCGAGCAGGAAAGATTGCCGGTTGAACGCGCTCGGGTGCAGGGTAATGGTGCCGCGGATGCGGCCGGTATAGGGCACTGTAGGCTCGTCAATGTGGACACGCAGCTTGGTCCCGTCCCAGTCGAGCGCGCTGCGGCGCAGCACGAACTGGTTTTCCGTGCGGCTGATGTGATCCTTGCGTCGTTCGGTCATCGCCCATCGGTGGCCGCTCTTGCCATAGATCGCGACATTGAGCGCGCAGTGGTTCAGCGGGTCTCGCCGTCCGGCCCAGGCATAGTAGGGCGAGAACACGCTGCCGATGAAGGCGATGATCGTGATGCCGTGCTGACCATCATCGCTCAGTGCGTCGAGATACCACCAGGCGTAGCCGCCGGGCGCGACCGGCCGGTCGAAGCGGAATCCTGCAAAATGCAAGTCGCCGCCATCCGGCCGGACATCGCCACCATCGGCACGCCAGGCCCCGGATGCACGCTGCCCCCCGCCAGATATAGGCCGGGCAGCTTCGTCCGGCAGCCGGGCCGATTGAAGGATGCCCGCCATCCGTGCGAGGCGGCGCCATAGATCGCGCCGCCCGTGCCGGGAAACCGCTGCTCGAAGTGCGCTGGCGTCGAGACGGCGATCGCCTCGGGCGCGCTGCACACATCCAGCCCGCAGCGTGCCAGCAGGGAAAATGTCCGCTCCTTGCACTGGTCTATTTCCTCTTCGCTCATGGTGTGTCGGTCGCCGATAGGCGGCGCGTTAATGATGCACAAAAGACGCTCGCCAGCATGGTCATTGGGTTGGCCGTTCGTTTGGGCGCTATCGTCGCGATCCTGCGCGCAGATGTAAGCGGTTGGCTCGGCCGGCACGCGTGCGCGCTCAAAGATATCGCGGAACTCGGCGGCATAGTCCCGCGAGAAGAACACGTTATGCCTGACCAGCGGGAAGCCGCCCGTCTGCGCGAGCATCGAGAACGTAACGGCTGAAAGCGAGCGTTGGGAGGCCGGCACGCGCGGCGCAGCGCCTGAAACTTCTCGCCCGAGAATACCGTGGCCGATCGCGCCGCTATCGGAATTGACCAGCACGCTGTCCGCGCTGAGCCGTTCGCCACTGGCCAGTGCGACACCCGCCGCACGACCATGCTCGATGAGAACCTCGCTGACCTCCTCGCCGAAGCGGAACGACGCGCCGTGGCGCTCCGCCGCCGTCTTCAGCGCATCCGCCAGACGCTTCATCCCGCCATCGATCATCCAGACGCCGTCCAGCTCCACATGGGCGATCAGCATCAGCGTGGCCGGCGCGCGAAACGGCGAAGAACCGCAGTAGGTTGCGTAGCGCCCGAACAGCTGGCGCAGCCGCTCGTCGCGGAAGTATTTGCCTAAAGCTTTCCACAGCGACGCGTAAGGGTTCAGCCGCAACAAGTCGCTGGTGTTCCGCCAGCCGATGCGCCCGATCATGCCGGGGAAGCTCGGCTGCGGCTGTTGGATGAAGGAATGCTCCAGCGTGCGGAAGATACGTGTGGCCTCTGCGCAAAACGCTTGGTAGCGGCGTGCCTCCCCTGCCCCGGCGAACTGGCCGATGGCCTCAATCGAGCGTGCCCGGTCAGCATAAAGGTCGAGCCGTTCGCGCTCACTCCAGGCGTGGCGCGCCAACACGTTTGCCGGTGTGGTGGTGACATAGGCATCAAGGTCCTCACCGGCAGCGGCGAAAATCTCCTCGAACACCCGGCGCAGCGTGAACACCGTTGGCCCGCAGTCGATCCGTGCGTTGCCGACCACCGCCTCGGACAGCTTGCCTCCCGGCTCCTGCGCCCGCTCCACCACCGTTACGGCCCGACCTTGAGCCGCCAGCAGCAAGGCGGCTGACAGGCCCCCGATCCCAGCGCCGACAATGACAACATGATCGCTGCGCAAGTGCTTGGCCCCTCCGTATCTGTGTGTGTCGCATGTCAATCTAACATGACATAAGCAAGTGACAATCTGAAATGACAGCTTTATGCTTTCTTGGCAATCTGCGCCGCAGTTCATGACCCCGAAAGCGTATGGCAGACAAAACACGCCAGTCACCACCCAGACCAGCCGAAAACGCGGGACATGGCGCGCCGGCGCGCGCGCTGGGCGAACGGTTTCGCCGCTGGCGCAATCGGCTCGTGCGTGGCCGCGGCTTCCAGCGCTGGGCAGCCGCTTTCCCGCTGACCCGCCCGGTCGCGCGCAAACGGGCCGCGCGATTGTTCGATCTGTGCGCGGGCTTTGTCTATTCGCAGATCCTCGCCGCCTGCATCCGTCTCAAGCTGCTCGAACTGCTGGATGAGCGCCCGCGAACGGTGAGCGAAGTGGCGCGAGCATGCGCATTGCCGGAGGACGGCGCGAGGCGGCTGCTAGCGGGAGCGGCGGCGCTGGGGCTGGCGAACGCTCGGCGCGACGGGTGCTACGAGCTTTCGATGGACGGCGCGGCGCTGCTTGGCAATCCGGGCGCGATCGCCATGATCGCCCATCATCCACACTTCTATGACGACCTGCGCGACCCGGTCGTGCTTTTACGCGGCGAGGTCGAGGACACCGCGCTCTCGCGCTTCTGGGGATATGCGCGCGGTGAAGCGCCGGCAGAGCTGAGCGCGGACGAGACGGCGGAATACACTGAACTCATGGCGGCCTCACAGTCGCTGATCGCCGAGGACATTCTGGACGGGTATGACTTGTCACGGCACCGCCATCTGATGGATGTCGGCGGCGGGGACGGGGCGTTCATCGAGGCAGCCGCGGGGCGCTGCTCCGATCTCAAGCTGACCCTCTTCGACCTACCCGCTGTTGCGGATCAGGCCGCACGGCGCATGACGCGGGCCGGGCTGGAGGACCGCGTCACCTTGGCCAGCGGAGACTTCCTCAGCGATCGGCTGCCGACCGGCGCCGATGTCATTTCGCTGGTGCGCGTGCTGCTCGACCATGATGACGCGCGCGCGCTAACAATCTTGCAACAAACCTACGACGCGCTGCCGCCGGAGGGAACGCTGCTGGTGGCCGAGACGCTTTCCGGCGTGCGCGACGCCAAGGCGGTCAGCGATGCCTATTTCGGCTTCTACCTGCTCGCGATGGGCAAGGGCCGGCCGCGCGGCATCCGAGAGATGCGAAATCTGCTCGCTCAAGCCGGTTTCCGCGACATAAGCGTGAAACGCACGCGTCGCCCCTTGTTGACACAACTCATCACAGCGAAACGATAGCTCCTCAAAATCTGTAAAACAAACTTGACATGTTGGATGGTCAATTTAAACTGACACCCAACGCAACATGAACGGAACTGAAAGAGCCAACGGGGATGACCGCCCAACTTGACACCACAGCCGTCGTTCTGGAGCGGCCCGAAATGGTCAAGCTGGACCGCCTGACGCTGCCACCGGCGGGCGACGATGACATCGTCGTCGACATCGCTTGGAGCGGCATCAGCACCGGCACAGAGAAGCTTTTGTGGACCGGTCGCATGCCGCACTTCCCCGGCATGGGCTATCCGCTTGTTCCTGGCTACGAATCTGTTGGTTGGGTGCGCGAGGCGGGGCCGAATTCCGGCCGCCAGCAAGGTGAAATGGTGTTTGTGCCGGGCGCCCGCTGCTATGGAGACGTGCGAGGATTGTTCGGCGGTGCCGCATCGCGTGTGGTGGTTCCGGGCAACCGCGTTGCGCCGATCCCCGAGGCACTTGGGGAGCACGGCATTCTTCTGGCTCTGGCGGCAACCGCCTATCACGCGCTCATCATGCGCTCTGGTCAGGGCCGCACGTTATTTGTTGGTCACGGTGTGCTCGGCCGCTTGATGGCCCGCCTGTCAACCGCGCTTGACAGCGCGCCTCCGACGGTCTGGGAAACCAATTCCGACCGCGCGACCGGCGCAATTGGCTATGAAGTGGTTCACCCCGACCACGATGAGCGCAAGGACTACGCGACGATCTTCGACGTCAGCGGCGACCCGAATCTTCTGGATACGCTGATTGCTCGTCTGACGCCCCGCGGCGAAGTCATCCTCGCTGGCTTTTACAGCGAGCGGCTGTCTTTCGCCTTCCCTACGGCATTCATGCGCGAGGCCACGATAAAAATCGCGGCCGAATGGAAGCCGGACGACCTCACGGCGGTTTGCGGGCTGATCGAAGCCGGACGGCTGGAACTCGATGGCCTGATTACGCACCGCGAAAGCGCTGCGCGGGCCAGCGAGGCCTACCAGACCGCTTTCAATGACCCTGCCTGTTTAAAAATGATTCTGGATTGGAGAGCGTGACCATGAGTGCTGCCAACGGCGCGAAGACATCTTCCACCGTCATTGACAACATTCGCGACCAGCTCCGCGAAGAGGCGTCGATCGAGCCCGATCCGGTGCCGCAAGGCGAACCAACTAAACAAACGCAAATCATTGCCATCTATGGCAAGGGCGGGATCGGCAAGAGCTTCACGCTTTCAAACCTGTCTTACATGATGGCGCAGCTGGGCAAGCGCGTGCTTCTGATCGGCTGCGATCCGAAGTCGGACACCACGTCCCTGCTATTCGGTGGGCGCAGCTGCCCGACGATCATCGAAACCTCGACGAACAAGAAGCTGGCCGGCGACGAACTCACTGTCAGCGACGTTTGCTTCAAGCGAGACGGCGTCTTCGCGATGGAACTGGGCGGCCCGGAAGTCGGACGCGGCTGCGGCGGACGCGGCATCATTCACGGCTTCGAGACACTTGAAAAGCTTGGCTTCCACGACTGGGACTTCGACTACGTGCTGCTCGATTTCCTGGGCGATGTGGTCTGTGGCGGCTTCGGCCTGCCGATCGCGCGTGACATGTGTCAAAAGGTGATCGTGGTCGGCTCTAACGACCTTCAGTCGCTCTATGTCGCCAACAATGTCTGCTCCGCGGTCGAATATTTCCGCAAGCTCGGCGGCAATGTCGGCGTGGCGGGCATGGTCGTGAACAAGGATGACGGCACAGGGGAAGCAAAGGCCTTTGCCGATGCGGTCGGCATCCCGCTGCTCTCCGCGATCCCCGCGCATGACGACATCCGCCGCAAAAGCGCGAACTACGAGATCATAGGCAAGCCTGGAACGGAATGGGCCTCAATGTTCGAGGATCTCGCGACCAACGTCGCCGAAGCTCCGCCCGTCCACCCGACTCCGCTGACCCACGACCGGCTGCTCGGCCTGTTCAAAAGCCAAGATGTTGGCGGCAACTTCCAGCTTCAGCCAGCCACTTTCGAAGACATGTGCGGCAAACATTACGTCGAAACGCCTTCGCTTGAAGTCGTCTACGACGCTGTGTAGGGGAGCAGGCGAGATGACCGATAAAACGGCTCCTGAGCACGGCATGCGCCACGGCGAAGTCGTCTACGACGCGGCAGGCGAAGTGCAGGTCGACACCGGAACTGCGGCCCCAGACCGAGACGACACATCCGAGGCGATCGAGGCAAAGGCGGCAGGCGACGGGATCGGCTGTCACGCCGGCGCAGAGGAGATGCGCAAGGCCGCGGAGATGGCTGGCAAGAGCGAGACGCTGGAGCAATACGCCGAGGACTACCCGACCGGCCCGCATGACAAACCGCAGAGCATGTGCCCGGCGTTTGGTTCCTTGCGCGTGGGCCTGCGGATGCGCCGCACAGCGACCGTGCTGAGCGGCTCGGCCTGCTGTGTTTATGGGCTGACCTTCACATCGCATTTCTATGGGGCGCGGCGCACGGTCGGCTATGTGCCGTTCAACTCCGAAACGCTCGTAACCGGCAAGCTGTTCGAAGATATCCGCGATGCCGTGCATGAGTTGGCGGACCCCCAGAAGTATGACGCGGTGATCGTGACCAATCTTTGCGTGCCGACCGCTTCCGGCGTGCCGCTGCAGTTGCTTCCGAAGGAAATCAACGGCGTGCGGATTGTTGGGATCGACGTGCCAGGCTTTGGCGTGCCGACCCATGCTGAAGCGAAGGATGTGCTCGCCGGGGCGATGCTGAATTATGCCCGCAATGAAGCCGAGCAAGGCCCGGTCCAGGCGCCGAGCAATCTGGAAACGGAGCGCCCGACTGTTACGCTCATCGGCGAGATGTTCCCGGCCGATCCAATCGGTATCGACCAACTCTTGCAGCCGCTCGGTCTGGCCGCTGGGCCGGTTGTCCCGACACGGGAGTGGCGCGAGCTTTACGCGGCGCTGGATTGCGCGGTCGCCGCAGCCATCCACCCCTTCTACACCGCGAGCGTGCGCGAGTTCGACAGAGCGGGCCGCCCGGTCATCGGCTCCGCGCCGGTCGGCTATGACGGCACGGCGGACTGGCTGAAGGCTATCGGCGAGGCTACGGGCGTCTCGGCAGAGCATATCGCCGCGGCGCAGAACGCTGCCCTGCCCGGCATCCGCCAGGCGCTGGACAACACTCCGATTAAGGGCCGCATCACGATGTCGGGCTATGAAGGCTCGGAGCTTCTCGTTGCCCGGCTGTTGATCGAAAGCGGTGCAGATGTCCGCTATGTCGGCTCGGCCTGCCCCAAGACCAAATGGTCCGACCCGGATCGGGAATGGCTGGAGGCGCGCGGCGTGCGCGTGCAGTTCCGAGCCTCTCTGGAGCAGGACGTTGCCGCGATGGAGGAATTCGAGCCGGATCTCGCGATCGGGACCACGCCTGTCGTGCAGAAGGCGAAAGAGCGCGCAACGCCGGGCCTGTATTTCACCAACCTGATCTCCGCGCGCCCGCTGATGGGTCAAGCCGGCTGCGGCTCGCTGGCGACGCTAGTGAACACGGCGGTGGGTCAGAAGGCGCGGTTCGACGGCATGAAGGCATTCTTCGAGGGTGTCGGCGAGGGCTATGCCGCTGGGGTGTGGGAAGACACACCGCAAGATCGGCCGGAGTTCAAGAAGAAATATGCGCGCAAGCTTGCGAAAGACCTCAAAGACACGGAGGCGGTGGGATGCTGATCCTCGATCATGACCGCGCCGGTGGCTATTGGGGCTCGGTCTACGTCTTCACGGCGATCAAAGGGCTACAGGTGGTTATCGACGGCCCAGTGGGCTGCGAAAACCTGCCGGTAACCTCGGTGTTGCACTACACCGACGCGCTGCCCCCACACGAACTCCCGATCGTCGTCACGGGGCTGGCCGAGGAAGAGCTTGGCCGCGAAGGCACTGAAGGCGCAATGAAACGGGCCTGGCAAGCGCTCGATAAGGACTTGCCGTCTGTTGTCGTGACCGGCTCGATCGCGGAGATGATCGGCGGCGGCGTGACGCCCGAAGGCACCAGCATCAAGCGCTTCCTGCCGCGCACGATCGACGAGGACCAGTGGGAAAGCGCCGACCGCGCCATGAAGTGGCTGTGGACCGAGTTCGGCCCGAAAAAGATGCCCAAGCGCCGGCCCCTCAAGGAAGGCGAGAAGCCCAAGGTCAACATCATCGGCCCGATCTACGGCACGTTCAACACGCCTTCCGACCTCGCGGAGATCCGCCGCCTGATCGAAGGGATCGGCGCAGAAGTCAACATGGTGTTCCCGCTTGGCAGCCACTTGGCCGATGTCGCCAACCTGGCGCAGGCGGACGTCAATGTCTGCATGTATCGCGAGTTCGGCCGACAGCTTTGCGAGGCGCTGGAGAAGCCGTTCCTACAGGCGCCGATCGGGCTGGAGTCGACGACGCTGTTCCTGCGCAAGCTGGGCGAACTTCTGGAGATCGACCCGGAACCGTTTATCGCGCGCGAAAAGCACACGACGATCAAGCCGCTGTGGGACCTGTGGCGTTCGGTGACGCAGGATTTCTTCGGCACCGCGAGCTTCGGCATCGTGGCGAACGAGACCTATGCGCGGGGCGTGCGCAACTTCCTGGAAAACGACATGGGCCTGCCGTGTCACTTCTCGTATGCGCGAAGCGCCGGGCGTAAGCCCGATAACGAGGCGGTCCGCCGCTCGGTCCAGAACGACACGCCACTGATCGTGTTCGGCAGCTACAACGAACGCATGTATCTCGCCGAGATCGGCGCGAAGGCGATGTATATCCCGGCCTCGTTCCCCGGCGCGATCATCCGCCGGCACACCGGCACGCCGTTCATGGGCTATGCCGGCGCGACTTATCTCGTGCAGGAAGTCTGCAACGCGCTTTTCGACGCACTGTTCTTCATCCTGCCCCTGGGCACCGATCTCGACAAGGCCGAGGCTACGCCGGCGCGGCTGTCGCGTAGCGAAACCCGGCCCTGGGACGCCGAAGCTCAAGCGCTTCTTGACAATTACCTTGAGCGCGAACCGGTGCTGATCCGCATCTCGGCAGCCAAGCGGCTGCGCGACCAGGCTGATATGGATGCCAGGCTCAATGGCGAGCCGCGGGTGACGGCCGAACGCGTTGCCGCAGCGCTTGAAAAAGTCAAAGGGAGGCAGGTGGTATGACGTTGATGACGCCCGTGCCAAGCCTCCATCACCAGCTTTTCGCCCCGGCGTCGTCCTGCCCGGTCCTATCCGGTCACACGACGCCTTGGTGGGAAGAAGCGGACCGTTGCACCGGCCATGCCGATGGAACTGGTCCCGGCCTGCTCGAATGCGAGCGTTCCAGGTTATCGCTTGAATAACCGGCATAGGGAGACTTGAGAAAATGGCCAACGCTATCAAACACGACAGTCCAAAAATGACTCTCAGGCGCCAGGAAGCTCGGGAGTCGCAGCTGTTGTACTGGCTGTGCTTTACAGTCTTCCTGGTCATCGCCGTCTTTGCCCGGATTTTACCTGGCAGACGCGGCGCAAGCGTTAATGAGTTGGCGGGCGTCCGTCACTCCATCTTCGCCGAAGCGCGTGCATCGGCGAGGAGGCTGATACCCTTCGCATTCATGAAGTAAGCCGGATCCGGGCCACCCACTGGTGGTGTGGCGATCCGTTGATTGTCGTCCAAAAAGAAGAGAGAGACGCACATGGCTGATAGAGACAAGTCCTTATCTGGACTAGGTGAAGACGAGGCAAAGGAGTTTCACAGCATTTTTGTTGTCAGCTTCATCGCATTCACCGTGATTGCGCTGATCGCGCACCTGCTGGTGTGGAACTGGCGTCCGTGGGGCTGGGCCAGTGCTCAGTTGAATGACGCCACGCTTGCTATTGCGCAAGCCGCGCAATCCCTACCCCTCGTTTAAGGAGAATTATCATGTGGCGTGTTTGGCTCATATTCGATCCGCGCCGGACCCTCGTGGCCCTGTTTACGTTCCTGTTCGTGCTGGCGCTTCTGATCCACTTCATCCTGCTCAGC
>CAYVFK010000045.1:0-11413 GCA_964450925.1 uncultured Hyphomicrobiaceae bacterium
AGCGCCGATGGTACTGCGAAAGCGGGAGAGTAGGTCGCCGCCAGGCATATTAAAGCTGCTTCGGAATTATTTCCCCTCTCGCACGAACAGTCTTGCCCTTACAATTCAATATGCTGTCATGTCCGGGTTTTAGCAGGCGTGACGCGGCATTGTGTACGCCAGCGATCAACACAGCTGATATTGGCCGTGTGCCGATCCGCGAACTCAATCACACACGCTTTATTCCCCTGCGCTTGCAACGCGCGACCGATATTGCTCAAACCCCTGCATCAAGTCCCGATACAGGGCGCGGGCGATTTTCCGCGCACCTTCCGGCGTCAAATTTCGATGATCCGGAGCGGCCAGCGGTGGCGTCGCATGAACCCAGGTGTGGATGCTGCATGGCCCGCCCATCGCTTCCGACCAATTCCAGAAGAATGCCGCGTGGCGGCTGGCAGCTGATCGTAGCGCACGACGCACCTCCACTAATCCGATGGGTGGATACCACCGCGCGAGCCTCGGGCTCTCTGCAATCAGCAAGCGATCATAATTGGCGCGCTCCTCGGCGCTCAACGGGCGGCAGGCATCCGTTGACCGGCCTCTGGCGTGGGGCGGCAAGGTCGCAACGTCCGGCGGGCCAACGATGATCAGCGAAACGTCGGGGAGCGCCGCACGCACCCGCGCAATCAAGTTGTCGGTCGCCGCTGCGTATTGCTGCGTATTGAGCGCATCATCGAACGAGGAATTTGTCCCATATCCGAGGATGATAAGATCGGGCGACAGGTGCGTGAGATCCGCTTTGACAAAAGCGTCTGACCAAACCGCAGCCGTGTCAACTCGCGCATTCGGGACCCCAAGGTTCACGTATCGGACCCCTGGGTTCTCGCGCATCACACGCCAAGACAACAGGCGCACCGGCTCAGACCCCACTGCGCGAACGGATAACGCAGAACCGCCAGCGTTAATCTTGATCCGCTGCCATGTCTCGTTGGCGGTGCGCGTGCTGACGACATCCCCCTTATCCTCGACCGCGACATAAGCGTCACCGGCATCTGGACCTGTCGCGAAAGTCAACTCCGCCCAGTCGAACGGCGACTCGAGCATCGTCATATTCAGTGTCGCGCCGTTCCGCCCGGTCAGCCGCACGCCTGTTAGGCCGAACGGTCCGGCATCGCCCTCTGCGCTCGACGCAACGCGCCAATCACCCTCTCGCGAGATCCGCGCCCCAGCAATCCGGAAGACCCCGGGCGCCATCAATCCCCGGCCCGCATTGCCGAAACGCGCATGAAACTGTGCACGTAGCTCTGCGGTGATGCGGTCAGCGGCAATGTGTTCGTCGCCAAGGTGCAAAATGGTCACCGACTCTTGCCGATCGCCACGATCGAGAGCGGCCAGCGCTTCAAAAAAGTTCCCGAGCGCCTCGTCCGCGGGAATCAATTGGGGTGGTGCAGACACCGTGCTGACTGGCTCAGCTGCGCTGGTCGGAATGACTGTTGCGGTGGTTTCGACACGTACATCACGTCTCGTCAGCGTGTCGCGGGAATCGAGCCGGTCGGCTTTTGCCGGCGCATTGCTGATCGTTGCCTGAGACTGGCCGCCCGCATTTTGCCCCTCAGGCAAGCATGCTGACAGCAGAAGCGGGATCCCTCCAACTGTCAAAGCAACTAGCAGACGCATACACCAAGCAACCAAGTCAGGATTTCTGTTATCTTCTTTTTGAAACGCCAAGAAATGACTGGTGCGCCCCATCATACGCATTACTCCCCGCCGAGCCGAAACCCGCACAATCCGCGGAAGTCCAGCCATACTCTGATTTTTCGCTGTCGATGAAGCGGTGCTGCTTCACCATGGACATAGATTGGAGGGCGGCGCGGCGTCGTCAGCCACCGTCCCACGCGTAGTTATCAACCCGCCCCGCTGGCGCCTTGAGCTTTTCTCCCTGAACAAGAACGCGGTAATAAAGCCGCTCTGACAGAGGGAGTTGTTGCCGCGCACCGCGGGCACTCAGGATGTTGGCGGGTGAGATGGTGGCAAGCGCAGTTAGGTTGTCGCCGATATCAATGGCCAGTTGCTCTCCGGGCGGCGAATAGTCGGAAAACGAAATCGCGCGACTGCCAGATGCCTGTTCCGTTCCACCTGCGTCTGGGGGTGGATTCCCCAGCAGCGGCGGATTGAACTGTTCGTTTGTCTGCGCCGAGTTGTCCGACCGGTTGCTTTCGAACTCGTCCTCATCGCGTGCCAGGCTGGCGATCTTTTCCTGCTGCTGCTCATCGCCGGCCAGGGGAATGCTTCGCTCGCGCCGCGCCGCCGCCAGATCGCGTTTGATAACAGACGCCGCGAACTCGGCCAGCTTGCGGTTGCCCTCAGCCGTGAAGCCGATACCATTGTTGTCGCGCAGGCGTTTGGTTACTCCATCAACGCTTGGCCCAAAGGCGCTGTAATTGCCAAACTGGTCGGAGAACCCATTCCATGTATCGATGTATTTGACACCACCGAGATAGACACGCTCGCGGATGAC
Source organism: uncultured Hyphomicrobiaceae bacterium (assembly GCA_964450925.1). Taxonomy (GTDB): domain Bacteria; phylum Pseudomonadota; class Alphaproteobacteria; order Rhizobiales; family Rhodomicrobiaceae; genus Dichotomicrobium. Next base: position 2,498 of record CAYVFK010000045.1, read on the forward strand.
GCTGTTTATCTGCTCATAATCCGCGCGAAATTCTTCGTCGGCCACGATAGGGAGGCCCATCCAGTAGACGGCAATCTTTTTCTGGCTCAGCTTCTCCAGCAGTGCGTCAACCCGCATACGGTAGGTTGCCGACCAGGCATCGGTACCGAAAGGCTCGAAACCACCTGCGGTGCGAATTCGCTGGCGGTCATTGGCCCCAAGCATGATCACCGCGATGTGCGGTTGGCCATCATTGACGATGTCGCTGATGCGTCGCGACCAGTTATACCGATCAGGCCGCGTGAGGCCGCTGGAATTACGCGTCTCCTGCAAGATTTCGACGCTGGCGGCCTCATCAAGTGCGGCAGGTAGCGCCGTGGCCAGTCCTGCAGCGAGGAAATCGCCAATCACGTAGAGCTTGTAGGTGTCGGCTTGGGGGAACGGATTGATGTAGCTTTGTGTCCAGGCAGGGACAAAAAGCACCCGCTCATCCTGCGCGCGGGCAGGTGAGACCGCGAGAACCAGGGCAACCAGCGCCGTAATCCAGAACGCGCCCAAACTCTCGCGATGTTGAAGGGGTTGCCGTATCATGCTGGTACACCAAACGAAAAATGCGGCGAAACGCGGACGTGTCGTGTCATAGCGACCTCCCTTCGCACTGCACCAGAGAACCGCTGCGCCTCTCTTGCGTCATGCGCACCGGATTCGAAAGACAGGTTGCCGGCCCCGAGCGGGTTGGGGACGTGATTGGAAGTGCGCGCGAGTGGTCCGGCTCAGGCATTTGCCTTCTTTCGCAGCATTCGCCCAAGCAAATGTCAAATTCGCTTCACTAGCCAGCCTGCGCCGAGCGCATCTCCTCCAGCAGCCGCTTGGTTGCGAAGCCATCCGGCACCAGATCGCGTGACTGCTGGAATTCGCGAAGCGCCGCTTGTGTCTGCGGGCCAATGATCCCGTCGATCTCGCCGCGCAAGAAACCCATATCTGCCAGCAATTGCTGCAACTCCTTGCGCTCACTGCGCGCCAGCGGCTGCTCATTCGTCGGCCATGATTGCTGGATCGGACGAAAGCCCATCAGCCGATCAGCCAAATGCCCCACTGCGATCGCATAGGCCGTCGCGTTATTATATCGCTTGATCACATCGAAATTATTAATCATCAGGAATGCTGGGCCGCCCGCGCCGGCTGGCACGATCAGGCTGGCAGGATCAGACGGGCGCGGAAATGGCCGGCCACCGGGCCGTGTGATGCGCAGTGCTGACCACTCTGCGAGCGTGCGTCGTGTGCGTCCATCGGCCAGACCATAATCGAAGCCATCCGGGAGCACCACCTCGTAGCCCCAAGTCTCTCCGCTGTTCCAACCCTTTTCCTTTAGGTAATTAGCCGTAGAAGCCAGCGCGTCCGAGATCGCACGCCAGATGTCGCGCGTCCCGTCACCAGTGAAATCAACCGCATATTCAAGATAGGTTGTTGGGATGAATTGTGTGTGACCCATCGCGCCGGCCCAGGAGCCTTTCATAGTCGCAACGTCGATGTCCCCATTATCCAGAATTTTCAGAGCAGCGACAAGCTGGGTGCGTCCAAATTGCGTTCGCTCGCCCGTATAGGCCAAGGTTGCCAGTGACCGGATGACGCTCTTATTGCCCATGAACGAGCCATAGCTTGTCTCCATTCCCCAGATCGCCGCAAGATAATGGCGATCAACACCATATTTTTTCTCGATTGCCGCAAACTGGTCGGCATAGCGGCGAAGCTGCTCCTTGCCTTTGCTGATGCGTGCCGACGATACTGCGCTCTCAAGATAATCCCAGATCGGTTTCACGAACTCGGCCTGGTTGTTCTGAGCTTCGAGGATATCCGGGTCGGGCGTCAGCCCGCTCAACGCCGCATCAAGCGTAGTACGCGAAATGCCCCGCGCGGCGGCATCAGCGCGGAAGCCATTGAGCCAGTTGGAAAACGCCTCATCAGCCTGTGCGGGCCAAACCATAAACGCAGTGATTGCAAATGCCATGGATGCGGGCAGAGCGCGATTTAGCCAACTCATATGAAACACCTTCGGCAAAATGATCTCCATACCTAATACCCACCTCCACCTATTATCATGCGGCGTCCTGAACTCAAGCGCGAGCAGATGAGGCAGGAGCCCGGTCCCCGACAAATTGAGAAAATGTTAACTAACGATTCGTGAAACACGGCGGCGCAATTCGAATTTAATTTTCGCTTCACCAATCGCCCTCACGATCAAGTACTTGGTAACCAGTGTGATCGGCAAGGGCACAAACGGCAATGAGGATGAAGTGGGGTTGCGTTGTTCCAACCGCGCGAGCGCTTGCGGCGGTTAAGCGTTTGTTTTCGATTGTCGGACTGCTGATGGCCGCTTGCGTTTTCTTGGCGCACACCCCGGAAGCAAGCGCACAAATGTCCGGCTTTGCAGACCAGTTCGATCACTGGGAGAATGCGCGAGACCTGGGCCAGCGGCGGGCGTCAAGCCGAGAGCAATACGACCTGCCGCCGCGCGAGACATCATGGCGGGAGCCGCATGATGAACGCGAGCCGGAGCAATCTCACATCGTCGAAAGTGGCGAAACGCTATTCCGCATCTCCAAGCAATATGGGGTGAGCGTTGAGGCGTTGATGCGTGCGAACCGTATCGCCGATCCGCGCCAGCTCCGCGTTGGCCAGCGCCTGTCGATACCTGGTGACGCGGAGGGGCAGCTGCGCGGACCGCGGCCTGACCGCCGGCGTGAGGATGCGCCGCGATTTTCCGAGCCGCGTTCGCCGGATCAGATGTCACGCGAAACAGACGAGGATTTCGACCCGCGCTTTCGGGGGGCTCCAGCTGCGCCGGAGCAGCGGCCTGAGCGCCGCGCGCGACCGGAGTATCGCAGCGCTGGCCCGAACCCCGCTGCGCTTAGCCAGCTCGCTGACATGATGCACGAGCCGCCCGGCCGTGGCCGCGACAGCGAGATGCCCGCCGGTTACACGTTCTTCGCACAGCTCGTCGGTGCCGACTTGCAGGTCGAGCCGATGCTGCGCGCCTGGCGCCAGGAAGGCGGTGCGCGGCGTGTTTCCGCCGAACTCGACCTCGACATTATCTATGGCGACGGCCCGGAGGCCGACCCGGGGCGGTTCTATCTGCCCTATGTGCGCACCGGCCCGCGCCTGAGTAACGGCGGCAAGCGTTACGCGCTGTCTCAGCGCATGCCGCCTGCCGGGCATCTGTTCGTGACCCAGCTGCAAGCTGCGCTGATCGAGCTACATAACCGCGCGGTCGATCTGCTAATCGAGCGGCACCTGGCAAGCGACAAGCAGCGGTTTTGCGGCAATCCAGACTGCTCCAATGCAGAGTTGGCGCGCGCGCTGCCGACGGCGAAGCGGGTGCTGCTGTTCAACGATGCGCGCGAAACGGTCATCCACTATTACCACCGTGTTATCGTGGAGGACCTGCTGCCGCGTCTGATCGGCGAGGAGCGCACGCAAGACATCATCACCAACGGCCGCGATCTGTTCTTCGCTTCGGGCTTCCGCGACGGCGAGGACATCAAACAGCCATTCATCCCCTACGAGTTTGCGCTGGCAGCTTGGCAGTTCACCGCGAGCCAGTTGCGCGCCAGCTACGCCATGACCGCTGAGGCGCGGCCGCGCCGCTTCGACATCGGCCAGTTGGCCGCGAACCAGACCCCGCGCGAACGGCTCGATCGCCGTGATCTGGCGGACTGGCGGCAGTTCGTCGATATTTTGCCAGAGCCGCCGACTGGCTTTAACCGCGCCCGGCTCATCGACCCGTTTATCGCCGCGATGCGCGAAGGCTGGCACGAAAACAGCCGCACGCTGGGCACGGCTGAAGCCATCCTGCTGGCTGGTGCGCGTGCCGATCTGCCTGCCGGGCAAACGGTAGCGGAAAAAGTGCTGCCGGAACTGCGCAAGCGCGGCGTGCTGTACCTGTGGGAGCCGCGCGGCGACGCAGGCGAAGCCGAGCTGTGGCGCGGCTACGTGCTGCCTCCGGATCGCGCAACCCGGGAGACACTGCGCGGCGAAACCCCACTGTGGTATTACGTGCTTCAGGAGGCTGGGGCGGTGGGCCGCGCGACCGGGATTGGCCCGAACACCAGAGCCTATGCGGCTTCCACTGGCAGTGCTCGCCTTGCTGTGGCGCGTGATCAGGTCACGGATGGGGGGCAGCGCGCGCGCGGCGGCCACACACTTGGCCCCGTCGGCGGTACGATCGTCGGCGAAGTGCTCATCGGCCTGGCCGAGCATTACGCGATGAAGACCGGGAAGGGCTTGGGATTCCGGCCGCCCATCGGCGCCAGTGCCTATGGTGAGCGTGATCGCTTCACGCTCACCCGTGCGCGCAGCGGCAGCGGTGATCTGGGCGAGCGCTATATGCTGCGAAACCTGCTGATTGATGCGGGGGTGGCTGTCCCATTGCGGTGAGCGGCTTGACAAGTCCGCCAGCATGGCGCAACCAACACGCGATTTGCCGCAGTCCTGTCGCGATTGTGGTGGAGCGATCGGGGGCAATCCTTGCAACCGGCCGCGTTTGGGAGATGTGATGCCAGCCATTCATGCGAGACTTGCCCAATTAGCCTGTGTCATGGCGCTGCTGCTCAGCTCGGCTGCCGGCACGCCGGCTCTTGCACAGGACGGTGAGGAGGCCGCCAGCGAGGCGCAGGCTGCGCCGGCGAATATCGAAATGCGCCTGCGCCGGATCGAGGACAATCTGATCGACATGCGTGCAATGATTGGCGCGCTGCAGAGCTTTGCGCCAGGCGGCGGCTCCGCTTCTGCACCGACCGACCCGACGCCTGACGCCAACCTTTCCGGCGATCCGTTCGCGCAGCGCGAGGACACCTTCGCTCAGTCGGATCCGCAACCCTCGGATGGGGCAAGCCCAGACCTTCAGCAGCTTGAAATACAGGTGCAGGCACTGTCTGCGCAGCTCTCCGAAACCGTGAAGCGGCTGAACCAGTTGGAGGCCTCGCTCGGCGGAGCGAACAGTACAGAGAGTGAGGCCGGGCGCGAGGCACTTGCTGAGACCGAGGGTGATGACATGTTCGCGCAGGGTTCCGAGCCTGACGCGGCAACGGGTTTCGGCACGACAACGTTTGAACCGCCAACCGCGCCTGAGGATGACTTTGGAAGCTGGGAGCAGGACGCCATGTCCGCGCCGGGTGACGAAGCGGGCAACCCGGATGCGCAGGCGCTCTTCACCCAAGGTTATGATGCGCTGCAGGTGCAAGATTACGCGGCCGCGCGCGACAGCTTCCAGACGTTTCTCGACAGTTATCCCGACGATCCGCTCGCCAACGATGCGCGCTACTGGCTCGCTGATGCCGCATTCGCCGAGGGCGATTATGTTGTCGCGGCCAACAACTTCGTGCGGGTTTACAACACTGCGCCGACTGGCGAAAAATCAGAGGAAACGCTGTTGAAGCTTGCGGTCGTACTGCGCAGGCTGGACCGCGCGCAATCCGCGTGCGACGCGCTGGGCCGTCTCGATGGCCGCCTGGATACAATGCCGGAGAGCTTTCAGGCGCAGGTGGCTGACGAACGCCGTCGCTCAGGATGCCAATAGTTCACCGCGATTGCTGCGGGGCGAGACCCCGCGCCGGCGTATGATGCAAGGTATCCGGCGTGCTGACGCCTCATGAAATTGACGCGCTATTTGCGCCGCTAGCCGGTTACGACCGCCTCGGGCTCGCCGTATCGGGTGGTGGCGACAGCATGGCGCTGATGCTGCTGGCGGGCGAGTGGGTGTCGCGCGCCAAGGCTGCGCCCGAGTTGGTCGTCTTGACGGTCGATCACCGGCTGCGCCCGGAATCGCGCCAGGAGGCTGAATGGGTAGCGAAGCAAGCCGCCCACGCCGGCGTCGCGCATCAGAGTCTGACATGGACCCATGACCAGCACAGCGCCTCGCAGGCCGACGCGCGTAACGCGCGCTATGCGCTTATGACCGCCATGGCGCGCGCTTGCGGCATTGGCGCGATCGTGACCGCGCATACGTCCGACGATGTTGCCGAGACGTTTCTCATGCGCCTTGCGCGTGGCAGCGGCGTTGATGGCCTTTCGGCGATATCAGCGGCAGCCGAGTGGGATGGCGTGCCCGTGCTCAGGCCTTTGATTGGCGTCACTCGGGCGCAGCTTCGCGCGGAGCTTGAAGCGCGCGGCGCGACATGGCTGGAGGACCCAAGCAACGCCGAGGAACGCTATGAACGCGTGAGGGTGCGGCAGGCGCTGGCAACGCTGACTGAGCTTGGAATTCCGCAGGAGAGAATCGTGGAGAGTGCGCAACGTCTGAAGCGTGCGCGTGCCGCGATCGATGAGGCCGCGGGGGTGTTTATCGACAATCAGGTTGAGGTCAACCCCGCTGGCTATGCCCGGGTCGCCCCGGATGCGTTGCGCGCGCTGCCACAAGAAGTGGCAATCCATGCGCTCAAGCGGCTGCTGAACGCCGTTGGCGGGGGCCGTGCGCCGCGCCTGCGCAAGCTGGAGATGTTGGCCGCACAATTTTTCGATGGCCTGAACGCTGCAACGACGCTCGGCGGTTGCGTCATTTCTCCTGCGCCCGGTGGCATCGTGTTCTGTCGTGAGCCAGGACGCCTCTCCGCCGCACCCACAACGCTCTGCTCTGGCGAAACGGTCATCTGGGACGCGCGTTTTCGCATTTCGTGCGCCGACCTGCCGCGGCCTGTGGAGGTCGCTGCCCTGGGCGAACAAAACCTCGCAGCCGTTCCAGAAGAGGTCCGCGAGACGCACCCCGCGCCCGCCTTGGCAACGCTCCCCGCACTGTATGCGGACGGTCACCTCCTAGGCGTGCCCGTTCGTGGAATGGCCCTGATCGAGCAGCATGCAGACGTCGCAGCTTGCACCGGCACCTTCATCGGATGGCTTGACAGCACGGAAGCGGCATAAGTCTGAGCGCTTTCCGCTGTGACGCGACCGCGCAATGCTTGGCAAATAAAACCACCAACCATATGTTCTGCGTAATGTCGTGCATGGGTACAGTGTGCGATTGGTGCTCGTTTGCTCTGCGTATCGCCCGACCGGCCGTCGGGAACGTTCGCTGCGCACGCGAGGCAGCGAAAGGCAAGGACGTCAGATGAATTCGAATTTCCGGAACTTCGCCATCTGGATCATTATCGGTCTGCTGCTCATCGCTCTGTTCAACTTGTTTCAGAGCCCGAGCCGGCAGACCGCTGAGAACAGCATAAGTTACTCGCAGTTCCTGAGCGCCGTGGAAGAAAGCAATGTCCGCGCGGTGACGCTCTCCGGCGACAAGATCGTGGGTCAATACACAGACGGCCGCACGTTTGAAACATTTGCGCCAAACGATCCGAAGCTTGTCGAACGGCTTGAGAATCAGGGCGTCGGCATCTCGGTCGAGCCACAGAGCGATAATTCCCCGACCTTGCTGAGCATCCTCATTTCGTGGTTCCCGATGCTCCTGCTGATCGCTGTGTGGATTTTCTTCATGCGGCAGATGCAGGGCGGTGGCGGTCGCGCGATGGGTTTTGGCAAGTCGAAAGCCAAGCTGCTGACCGAGCGCACGGACCGCGTCACTTTTGAGGATGTCGCCGGCGTCGATGAGGCCAAGGAAGACCTGGAAGAGATCGTCGAATTTCTGCGCGACCCGCAGAAATTCCAGCGATTGGGGGGCCGAATCCCGCGCGGCGCATTGCTGGTTGGCCCTCCGGGTACGGGTAAGACGCTGCTGGCCCGCGCGATAGCTGGCGAGGCCAATGTGCCGTTTTTCACGATCTCGGGGTCTGACTTCGTGGAGATGTTCGTCGGCGTTGGCGCGAGCCGCGTCCGCGACATGTTCGAGCAGGCGAAAAAGAACTCGCCATGTATCATCTTCATCGACGAAATTGACGCGGTCGGTCGGCATCGCGGCGCTGGCCTCGGCGGTGGTAACGATGAGCGCGAGCAGACGCTGAACCAGCTGCTGGTTGAAATGGACGGTTTTGAGGCGAACGAAGGTGTTATCCTGATCGCCGCGACCAACCGCCCTGATGTGCTCGACCCGGCGCTGCTGCGCCCCGGCCGCTTCGACCGGCAGGTTGTGGTGCCAAACCCGGACGTCATGGGCCGCGAGAAGATCCTCAAGGTCCATACCCGCAAGGTCCCTCTCGCGCCAGATGTCGATGTTCGCGTGATCGCGCGGGGTACGCCCGGCTTCGCGGGCGCTGATCTGGCCAACCTTGTTAACGAGGCTGCACTGCTCGCTGCACGCCGTTCCAAGCGGCTCGTCACGCAGCAGGAGTTCGAGGACGCGAAAGACAAGGTGCTGATGGGTGCCGAGCGCCGCTCCATGGTGATGACCGATGAGGAGAAGCGCCTGACGGCCTACCATGAGGGCGGACATGCGCTGATCGGCATGATGGTTGAGGGTTCGGACCCAGTGCACAAAGCGACGATCATCCCGCGTGGCCGCGCGCTTGGCATGGTCATGCGCCTGCCAGAGCGTGATGCGCTGTCTGTAACCCGTCAGAAGATGAAGTCCGATATCGCCGTGGCGATGGGTGGTCGCGTGGCCGAGGAAGTCGTGTTCGGCTACGAGAAGGTGACATCAGGCGCGTCCATGGACTTCAAGATGGCAACGCAGATGGCCCGCGCGATGGTCACGCAATACGGCATGTCTGACAAGTTGGGGCCCCTGGCCTATGGTGAAAACGAGGATGAAGTTTTCCTCGGGCACTCGGTCTCGCGCACCCAGAATCTGTCGGATGAAACCCAGAAGGTGGTCGACGAGGAAATCTATCGCATCGTCGACGAGGGCTACGAACTCGCCAAACGGCTGATCGAGGAGAATGTCGACAAGCTCCACATCATCGCCAACGGCCTGCTGGAGTACGAGACCCTGAGCGGGCAGGAGATCAAGGATCTTCTGGAAGGCAAACCGCCGATCCGCGAATTCCAAGCGGCGCAGCCGGCGGA
>CAYVFK010000046.1:0-11014 GCA_964450925.1 uncultured Hyphomicrobiaceae bacterium
ATCGTTTCAAGTGACTGGAGTTCAGACGTGTGCTCTTCCGATCTAGCGGCCTGAAGTCCTCCGCCCTGCACCTTGAGGATGCCAGCGCCGAGGATGCAGCGCGCGCCGCCCTCGGCTTCCGGCTCGCTGCCTATCGCTTCGATGCCTACAGGACGAAGCAGAAGAAGACCGATGAGCCCAGCATCGACTCCCTGACCGTGGTTATCGACAACATGTCGGGTGCCAAGAAGGCCTGGGATGATTTCGAGGCGGCCAGTGTCGGCACCGCTCTGGCCCGCGACCTGATGAATGAACCGCCGAACGTGCTCTACCCGGAAAGCTTCGCGGCGAGGCTGAAGGAAGAACTCGAACCGCTCGGCGTGAAGGTCAGCGTGCTCGGGGAAAAGGATCTCAGCAAGCTCGGCATGGGCGCGATGCTCGGCGTCGGGCAGGGCTCGGTGCGCGAGAGCCAGCTCGTTGTCATGGAATGGATGGGCGGTGAGGACGGCGTCGCACCGGCCGCGCTCGTCGGCAAGGGCGTCTGCTTCGACACTGGCGGCATCTCGCTAAAGCCTGGTCCGCAAATGGAGGACATGAAGGGCGATATGGGCGGTGCGGCCGCCGTTTCGGGTGCGATGAAGGCGCTCGCCATGCGCAAGGCGAAGGCGAATGTGGTCGGCCTTGTCGGCCTCGTCGAGAACATGCCTGATGGCAATGCCATACGTCCTGGTGACATTCTTACCTCAGCGAGCGGCCAGACCATCGAGGTCCAGAACACCGACGCCGAGGGCAGGCTCGTGCTTTGTGACGTGCTCTGGTACGCGCAGGAGCACTTCAAGCCGGCCGCCATTGTCGATCTCGCCACGTTGACCGGTGCCATCGTGATCGCACTCGGCCATGAGCATGCCGGTCTTTTCTGCAATGACGACAAGCTGGCAGACGCGCTTGACGTTTCTGGCAAGGCGGAGGGCGAGACCGTCTGGCGCATGCCGCTCGGAGAGAATTATGACAGGCTTCTTAAGTCCCAGTTTGCTGACATGAGGAACATTGGCGGGCGCTCGGCTGGTTCGATCACCGCTGCGCAGTTTCTGCAGCGCTTCATCAATGAGGGGCAGGCCTGGGCGCATATCGATATTGCGGGCGTCGCGTGGAAGGAGGGCGAAAAATCGCTGCTGGAGCCCGGCTGGGCGTCCGGTTTCGGTCCGCGCCTGCTCGACCGCTGGATCAGGGACAATTACGAGAGCTGATCACCATGGAAGAGGCGGGCAAGGCACAGCGGGCCGACTGGTGGTTTTATCACCTTGAGGGTGCGCGCCTTGTTTCCGCGCTCGCGCCACTGCTCGAGAAATGTCTTGAGAATGACTGGCGCGTGCTGGTCTCAAGCTCGTCCCCAGACGTACTGGAGGCGCTCGACCATGATCTCTGGAGCTATGCCGATGGCAGCTTCCTGCCGCACGGGATTCAGGGGGCAGGCGTCGATGCCCGCCGCCAGCCCGTGCTCCTCTCGACCGCATGTGAGAGGGTTAACGGCGCGCGGGCGCTGATGCTGCTCAACGGGCAGGACGCGCCCGGAGATGGCTTCGATCGTGTCATGGTGGTTTTCGACGGCAAGGACACCGCCGCCAGGGAAACCGCACGTGACCAGTTCCGCCGTGCCCGCAAGACCGGCTCCACCGTGCGCTACTTCCAGCAGAAGCCCGGCGGCGGCTGGGTCGAGAACAAGGCCTGATCGGCGGTTGCCGCGCGCGGCCCCGGCGGCTATAGCGCGCGGGTCTCAATCACTTCCCCGAAAGATCACAGGACACGAACATGGCGACCCAGCGCACCTTTTCCATCATCAAGCCCGACGCCACCGCGCGTAACCTGACCGGCGCGGTCAACAAGGTGATCGAGGAGGCCGGCCTGCGCATCATCGCCCAGCGCCGCATCCAGATGACCGAGGCCCAGGCCAAGCGTTTCTACGCGGTGCACAGCGAGCGCCCCTTCTACGGCGAACTCGTTGAATTCATGACTTCCGGCCCGGTCGTCGTGCAGGTGCTCGAAGGTGAGGATGCGGTGGCCAAGTACCGCGAAGTCATGGGCGCGACCAATCCGGCTGACGCGGCCGACGGCACCATCCGCAAGCTCTACGCGCAGTCCATCGGCGAGAATTCGGTGCACGGTTCTGACTCGGCCGACAATGCCGAGATCGAGATCCGTCAGTTCTTCTCCGAAGCCGATATCGCTGGCTGAGCCTTGGGCGAACCTGAACAGATCAAGCGCCTGCGAAGCCATTTCGTGGGCTCTTTTGTTTTCGAGCTTGGTGCGGTTTTTGCGGCCGCGTCGACAGACAGCGTGTCCGTTGAACTGGACATGCGCCCGGCCCTCGCCACACCAGAGGGCGGGACACATGCCGCCGTGCTGACCGGCCTCGCCATCTGTGCCGGGGCGGCGCTCGCTCAGTTGAACCTGGCGCCCGGCGAACGCGCATCCACATTCCAGAGCGCCAGCAACATGATGGGCTCGATCCGCGACGGAACGCTGGTTGCAATCGCCACACCCGTTCACCTCGGCTCGAAAACGCTCCTCATCCAGTCGCGCGTCACAGACAAGACGACCGGCAGGCTGCTCAGCCTGACGAACCAGACCCTGATGCGCCTGCCCGTCTGATCAGCAGACAAAGCGCCCGCGCTGCACGCAGGTCGTCTGTACCCGCCTCATCCAGTCGCTGTAGCCGCTTGTGCGGATGAAAAAGGCGGCCTTGTGTGGTCGGCAGCCATCGGTGGGGTTTCCGTCAGCGTCGGTTTCATTTCTGCCGGGTGGCGTCACGCGGGAAAGAACGGCGAAGAGGCGGGTCTCGCCGTCAATGTCGGCATAGAGCGGACCACCGCTGTCACCCTGACAGGGACCGAGATCGTTCACAGGGTCGGCGCGCAGCACCTGACGACCAAACACGCCCAGCGAAAGCGGGCCGCCCTGCAGAAATCGGGAGCCATCCCTGATGATCAGGCCGGCCTCCGGATCGCGTTCGGTCACCAGCGAATTCTGGCTCCAACCGGCAAAGCGCAGACTGGAGATATCGGATGGCAGCACCGAATCCCGGCCAAGATCCACGTCGGCGACAGGCACATCCTCGAAGCCGGTCACGTCGGAGAGATAAAGCAGTGCGACATCGTCCCCCAGCAGATTGCCTGAGGCGACAAAATAGTCCGAGGCACCGTGGCAGACCGCGTGAGTGACCGGCTGGATCGGCAGGTTTTCGGCCAGCGAGTCGACCCGGGGCGGCATGGCGATGATGTCGAACACGTCCTGCGCGTAGGTGACGCAATGCGCTGCCGTGATGAACCAGTTCTTCGCGATGCGGGTTGCGCCGCAATGGCTGCGCTCCGATCCGCCTTCGCTGAGAATGATCTCGAGTTTGATGAGACCCGGCAGGTCTTCAATGTCCGGCGGTGGAAGTTTCGGCTCGGTCTCTGGTGTCGCGGCCCTGTCCCGCCTGCGGGTCTCGCGCCAGAAGCGGTCAATGTCGGCAACAGGCTCTGAGCCTTCGGAGAGATCGGACAGGTTGGGAAGGTCGAGCAGTGGATCACGGTAGCAGCTGATCATCTCAGCACCGGCCAGCTGTTCATCCGAGAACCGCACAAGCCCCTCCGGCATATCCTTCAGGCGCAGGGGCGGGCCCTTTCCAAGCAGGTCCTCATTGAGAAAGGTTCGGGTCGGCTCCATGCGGCTCGCCATGATGCCGCCCACGCCACCGATGACCAGCGCCAGGAGCGCAATGACAAGTGTTCTCATGGGACGTCCCCTTTGCGCGCCGGATGCGAAAACGAGACTTGCCTCAATCGGCTCCGGCTTCAACCAGCTTTTCGCAGGCCAGTCTCAGAGCTTCCGGATAAAGCCGGTGCTCGACCGGCAGGATGCGTGCGGCCAGCACCTCAGGCGTATCGCCCTCAAGGATGGGCACTTCCGCCTGCGCAATGATTTCACCCTGATCCACGCCCTCAATGACATGGTGGACAGTGCAGCCCGCCGTTCTGTCGCCCGCCGCGATGGCGCGCGCATGGGTGTCGAGACCCGGATATTTCGGCAGGAGGCTCGGATGAATGTTGATCAGCCGCCCCTTCCAGCGCGAGACAAACCAGGGCGTCAGCACGCGCATGAAGCCGGCGAGTGAAATGATTTCAGCCCCTGCTGCGCGCAGGGCGGTGTCAAGCTCACGCTCAAAGGCCTCACGGTCCTTGCCAAAGCGCTTGTGGTCGATCGCCAGCGCTTCGATCCCTTCGTTTCGGGCCGTTTCCAGTCCCTTCGCCTCGGGCCGGTTGGAAATCACCATGACCGGGCGGGCCGGATAGTCCGTCTCCCTTGCGGCATTGATGAGCGCTTCCATGTTCGTTCCGCGCCCTGAAATCAGTATGGCGAGGCGCAGCGGGGCCGTTCTCATTTCAGCGTCCCTGCGATCCAGGCGCCTTCCGGAGCGAGGGTCTCGATCACCGCATCGGCACGGTCGCGCGCCACAGTGAGCATCATGCCGATGCCGAGATTGAAGGTCGCGGCCATGTCGTCCTCGGAAACCCGGCCCTCCGCCTGCAACCAGGTGAAGATGTCCGGCCGGGGCCAGGAGGTCCAGTCGATATCGGCCCGCAGCCCGTCAGGCAGCATGCGTGGCACATTGCCGGGCAGCCCGCCGCCTGTGATATGTGCGAGGCCCTTGATGCTTCCAGCCTTCAGCAGCGGGGTGAGCGGGCGACAATAAAGTGCCGTTGGCGTGAGCAGCGCCTCACCAAGCGGGGTCTCCGGTGCGAAGGGGGCGGCGGCCTCCCAGCCGAGGCCCGTGCGCTCGACAATCTTGCGGATCAGCGAGTAGCCGTTGGAGTGTGGTCCGGTCGAGGGCAGGGCGACAAGGACATCCCCGGCCTGCATGTCGCCGAGGCGTGGCAGGATGTGTTCACGTTCCACCGCGCCGACCACGAAGCCTGCAAGGTCGTAATGACCGGGCGGATACATGCCAGGCATCTCCGCGGTCTCACCGCCAATCAGCGCGCAGCCTGCGCGCCGACACCCTTCCGCAATGCCTGCGACCACCTGCTCGGCGGTGCCGATTTCCAGCTGACCCGTCGCGAAATAGTCGAGGAAGAAGAGCGGTTCGGCCCCCTGGGCAAGAACATCATTCGCGCACATGGCGACGAGATCGATGCCGATCGTTTCGTGCAAGCCTGTTGCGAAGGCCAGCATGAGCTTTGTCCCGACACCGTCGGTGCCCGAAACAAGTACGGGATCGCGGTAGCCTTCGGCCCTGAGGTCAAAGAGGCCGCCAAAACCGCCAAGCTCGGAAGCCACGCCGGCCCGGCGGGTTGCGCGGGCCAGCGGCCTGATCGCATCGACGAGACGGTCGCCGGCCTCGATATCGACGCCGGCGGATTTGTAGGAAAGGGGCTTGTCTGATTCTGCCATGATCGGCAGCTATGAACCGAAGAGGCCGGAGCCGTAAAGCTGTGATCTCTCGGAGATTGACGGTTCGCAAGTGCGGAGCGGCTTGGTAAAGACGACTCGCCCATCACGAGATTGAGGAGACGGGGTCCATGGCGAAATCCTTTCTGGGACGCTTCCTGAAGTCGGCGCGCGCCCGCCACGGCGCGGTTTTCGCCGTTGCAGCCTGCCTCATCGCCACGGGATTGTTCCAGACCGCCCAGGCCGATCCGCGCAAGGTCTACACCGTCATCGACATTCCGGTTGACGAGACCGCTGAAACCACAATTGCCGCGCAGGAGAAGGCCTTCGCCGCCGCGAGGATCATCGGCGCGCGTCGGCTTGTCGACAAGATCACGCTGCCGGAGGATCGGGGTGCCGCCGGTGGCGTCATGATTGATCTTGACCTCGCCAACCGGCTTGCTGCGGCGGTCGATATTGTCGAGGAAGCCCGCGGCGGCGGCACCTATCGCGGCAAGCTGTCGGTGGTGTTCAACCCTCAGGCCGTGCGGGCTTATCTCAGCGATCTTGGCGTGCCCTATGTCGACCGCCAGGCGCCACTTGCTGTGATCGCGGTCGATGAGGCTTCTGCGCTTGCGGCCACGTTGCCCGAGGAAGACCTATTCGCGATCGCACCTTTCAAACTCGCCATCATTCCGGGCGGTGCTGATCCCGATCTGGATTATCGCGGCATCCAGAATGAACTCGGCGCGCGCCGTGTGATTATCGCCCGGCAGCCCGCACAGGTCGCGGCCGTGGAAATCCTGCTCTGGACACCGGAAACCGTCGTGCAGCTTGGTCAGTTGAGCGGGAGCCTGATGCCCGCCGATCTCGCCCGCAGCCTGCGCGCAAAGCTCGACAGCGACTGGAAGCAGCAATCGGTCGTACGGTCCTCAACAAGGACCAAGGTGCGGTCCACAGTCCGTTACACCTCGATTGCGGAGTGGGTTGGCTTGCGCCGCGCGCTTTCCCGTTCTCCGCTGATCTCGCAATTCAATGTCGAAGCGCTGGCGAGCGACGGCGCGGTGGTCGATTTCGCCTTTGCCGGAGACATTGACCGCCTGCGCAATGACCT
The DNA here is from genome assembly GCA_964450925.1 of uncultured Hyphomicrobiaceae bacterium. Classification (GTDB taxonomy): domain Bacteria; phylum Pseudomonadota; class Alphaproteobacteria; order Rhizobiales; family Rhodomicrobiaceae; genus Dichotomicrobium. The sequence continues at coordinate 6,500 of CAYVFK010000046.1, forward strand.
CTTGCAGCGCGGCATCGCGATTGACGAGGACCCCGCAGGCTGGACCATGCGCTCGTCCGGCTATCGTCCTGTCACGACGCCCCTCGGCCCCGTGCCGCAAACCGAAAGCCAGCGTGCGCCGGACCGTCTGGACGTGCCGGAAGCGGAAGAAGATGAGAACTTTCTCGACTTCCTCACCGAAGAGCGCGCCGGAGAGCGCTGAGTGGGCGGGCAGGGGCGCGAGCGATGAAACGCGCGAACGGCCCCGCTTTTCCGCGTCAGGGCATGCTGGACCTGCAGCCGTGCGAGCCGGATCTCGACCATATCCTGCGCTCCCCGGCAAATGCCGATGCCATCGAGCGACTATCAGACTGGGAGAACTGGCCGACACACTGGCTCGCCGTTCTCGGCCCGCCAGCCTCCGGGTTGACCACGCTGGCGAGAGCCTTCTGCCAGGCCAGCGGAGCGATGGCGGTGGATGGCGATGCGCTTTCGGCGGCGAGCGCGGCTGAGATCGATTCACTGGCTTCATCCGGTGCCGCCGTGGACCGCGCGGATTTGGTCACCGACGGGCCTGCGCTGATGGCGCTGCTGAACCGGGCTGAGGAACGCGGCCGAACGGTTGTGCTTTTCACGCAGAGGCCGCCAGCGGATTACCAACTCCGACCTGCAGACCTCGTTTCGCGCCTTCGTTCGATGCCTGTCGTGGAGATCGCTCCCCCTGATGAAGCGCTGATGCGCGCCCGGTTGGAGGCGGCTTTCCGCGAACGTTTCATTTTTATGCCCGATGGCGTGGCAGAACTCTTGCTCTCCCGCCTGCCAAGGCGGTACGCCGACATTGGAAGAATTGTTGATCGGCTGAACCGCGCCATGTCGGATCAGCGGCGCGGACTGAGCATCGCCCTCGCAAGGGAAATTCTCGCCGAGGGGCCGGGCACCGGCGAATTGTTTGAGGCAGTGGACAAGAGCGATGAGCGAGACCCAGAGGAGTGATGCGGGTGCCAAGGCGCTCAATGGTTCGGGCCGGGCCTCTTCGCGCGCTCGCGTGATGCGCCATGCCGGTCATGAGGCCCCGGCGCTTGAATCGCCTGATCGCTTTTTCAACCGCGAACTGTCCTGGCTCGATTTCAACATCCGTGTGCTGGAGGAAGCCGCCAATCCGGCCCATCCATTGTTGGAACGACTACGATTTCTCTCAATCTCGGCCAGCAATCTCGATGAGTTCTTCATGGTCCGCTATGCGGGCCTGCGCGAGCAGATGCGCCAGGACATCGCCACGAGGTCGCAGGACGGGCTGACTCCGGTCGAACAGGTGGACCGTATCAGGACGGTTTCCAACCGGCTGATGATGGACCAGCAGAAGCGCTGGGAGGCGCTGCGCGGGGAGATGCGCAAGCAGGGCATTGAGGTTGTGAATGTCGGCGACATCGATGATGAGGACCGTGTCGCGCTGAAGGCGCATTTCGATGCGGAACTCTTTCCGATCATCACACCGCTTTCGGTCGATCCGGTTCATCCTTTCCCCTTTATCCCGAATCTCGGCTTCGCCATGGCGTTCTCCCTGACACCGGAAGAGAACGACACCCATCAGATGATGACGGGTCTTGTCCCCATGCCGACGCAGATGGACCGCTTCGTTGCGTTGCCCGAGGATGATCCGAACCGGCTGCGCTTCATCGCGGTCGAAGAAGTGATCGGAATGTTCGTCGGCGACCTCTATCCGGGCTACAGGGAGGTCGAGCGCTGCCTGTTCCGCGTCGTGCGCGACAGCGATATCGAGATCGAGGAAGAGGCCGAGGACCTGATCCGCGAATTCGAAATCCTGCTGAACGAGCGCAAGCGCGGCAAGATCGTGAGGATCAAGATCGACAATCGCGGCGGGTCGGATCTTCAGGAACTCATCCTGCGCGAAATCGAGGCCGATTCCGGTGATGTCGTGACCACTGACGGCATGCTCGGCATCGCGCAGCTCTCAGAACTGATCACCAGGGAGCGGCCAGACCTCATCTTCAGGCCTTATGAGCCTCGTTTCCCTGAACGCATCCGCGAATTCGGCGGGGACATCTTTGCCGCCATCCGCCACAAGGACATGGTGGTCCACCATCCTTTTGAGAGCTTCGATGTGGTGGTGCAGTTCATCCGCCAGGCCGCGCGTGACCCGAATGTCGTTGCCATCAAGCAGACGCTCTACCGCACCAGCAAGGATTCCCCGGTTGTCGAGGCGCTGATAGAAGCCGCCGAGGCCGGCAAGAACGTCACCGCGCTGGTCGAGATCAAGGCCCGGTTCGATGAGGAGGCCAATCTGCGCTGGGCGCGCGATCTTGAGCGGGTCGGCGCGAAAGTTGTCTACGGTTTCGTTGACTACAAGACCCACGCCAAGGTGAGCCTCGTGGTGCGCCGCGAAGAGGGCGAGCTGCGTTACTATACCCATTTCGGGACTGGCAATTATCACCCGATCACGGCGCGCATCTATACCGACCTGTCGCTGTTTACGGCGGATAACGCCTTCGGGCGGGATGCCCAGAAAATGTTCAATTTCATCACCGGCAATCGCGAGCTTCCTGCCGTGACTCCGGAGTTCGAGCGCATCTCCATGTCGCCGAAGACGCTCGAATCCGATCTCATCGCGATGATCGAGCAGGAAGCGACCAATCAGAAAGCCGGAAAGCCCTCCGGCATCTGGGCCAAGATGAATTCGCTCGTCGATGCTGACATCATTGATGCGCTCTACCGGGCAAGCCAGGCCGGTGTTCCGATCACACTGATCATTCGCGGCATTTGCTGCCTGCGACCGGGGATTGAAGGACTGTCGGAGACAATAAGCGTCAAGTCGATTGTCGGACGCTTCCTCGAGCATTCGCGCATCTGCTGCTTCGGCAATGGCCATCACCTGCCAAGTGCGAAGGCGAAGGTGTTCATCTCCTCGGCAGACTGGATGCAGCGCAATCTGAAGCGCCGGGTGGAATCGCTCGTTCCGATCCTCAACCCGACCGTCCACCGACAGGTGCTGCACCAGATCATGGTCGCCAACATCAATGACGATACGCAGAGCTGGGTTCTGGAACCGGACGGTCGCTACAAGCGCATCAAGCCGCCTTCCAAGGGAGAGCCGTTTTCCTCGCACGAATATTTCATGAGTGCGCCGAGCTATTCCGGTGCTGGCCGGTCACTGGAGGTCAACATGCCGCCCAAGCTGACACCGCGAAAGCGGAGCGTGAAGTAGGATGGGCGTGCTCGATCTCCTGCGTTCCGGAAGCAGTCGTGACAATGACGTTGGTGGCGCGGGGGAATCTAGCGAGACGCTGAGGGGTGTCATAGATATCGGGTCGAACTCGGTTCGCCTGGTCGTTTTCGCCGTTCGCGGCCACAGCGTGACACCGCACTACAATGAGAAGGTCATGGCGGGCCTCGGTCGCGGGCTGGGCCAGACAGGCCGGCTTGATGCGGATGGCATCGAACTGGCGCTGCGGGCGCTGAAGCGTTTCCGGGCAATTTCAGACGGTCTCGGCGAAGTCCCCGTAGAGGCTTTCGCCACGGCCGCGGTGCGCACCGCCATAGACGGCGAGGCTTTCGTCCAGCGCGCGCGCAGGGAAACCGGCTTCGACATTCATGTCCTGTCGGGTGCCGAGGAGGCCCGGGCTTCGGCCGAGGGCGTGCGTGCGGGCCTGATCGGCGTTGACGGCGTGATTGGCGACCTTGGCGGATCGAGCCTTGAACTCATTGCCTGCGACGCCGGAGAGCTCGGCGAGGGCGAAACCCATCTCGTCGGGCCGCTTGCCCTTCAGGCCGGGGACGGTCAGCTCGATCCGGAAAAGGCGCGCGCGGAGATCGCCGCCTCGCTGAAGGGCTCCCGCGTCCTGCCGCGTGCGGGTGACTGCTTCTACGCTGTCGGTGGTTCCTTTCGCGCCTTTGCGAGGGTCCATATGGAGCTGACCGGCTATCCGCTCCTGCTTCTGCATGGCTACACCATGACAGCCAGGGACGTGCGCAAGCTGGCCAAACGCTTCGCTGAGGCGTCAGACGACATCCATAGTGTCGCGCGCGGTGTCTCGCAGAAGCGTGCGCCGCTCCTGCCATACGCCGCACTGGTGCTGGATGAGCTTTTACGGGCGAGCGACATGCAGACCTTGCAAGTCTCAGCCTACGGCCTGCGGGAAGGGCGCATGTTCATGGCGTCCGATGGCCAGCACCTGCCGGAACGGGTTCTTCTTGACGGAATCGAACTCATCGGTCGTTTGCGGGCGGACAAACGGCCATTCGCCGATGCGCTGGAAAGGTTTCTGAAGCCTGTGATTGATGCGCTGCCTCCGGTCTTCGATGGCGGCGAGATGGAGGCGCTGCTGGTGCGTGCTTCCTGTCGGCTGTCCGATATCGGCGCCGCGCTGCACCCGGAATACCGCGCACAACTTTCCTATGACCTCGTCCGGCACGGACCCTTCGCCGGTGTCGGTCACATCGAGCGCCTCTTTCTCGCCTGCGCGGCCGGACGCCGCTATTCCAAGGGTTTCAAGCCGCCGGAAGCCGACACGGCACTGA
>CAYVFK010000047.1:0-10925 GCA_964450925.1 uncultured Hyphomicrobiaceae bacterium
CGCGACGAGCAGATGGTGATGAAGCTGATCGTGGATCAGGAGTCCGACTGCGTGCTGGGCGTGCACATCCTCGGGCCGGATGCCGCGGAAATGGCGCAGATCGCAGCAATCCCGATGCGCATGGGCGCGACCAAGGCGGACTTCGACGCGACCATGGCGCTTCACCCATCAGCGGCGGAGGAACTCGTGACCATGCGCGAGAAATGGCAGCCTCCGGCCGCACAGGCGGCGGAATAACCGCCGTCCTCACCACGCCAGAACTGGGTACAGCGAACCCAGCAGTAACACACCCATGGTGATGTTGAATGCGCGCAGCCGCGCCGGGCTGGTCAACACGCGCTGCGCTTGTTTGCCGAGAACGGCCCAGAAGCTGACAGACGGCAGATTGGTCAGCGCGAACACCATCGCAGCCAGCGCAACGCCTTCGATCCCTGGCGCGGGCAGATAGACGCTGATCGCCGTAAGCGCCATGGCCCAGCCCTTCGGATTGACCCACTGAAAAGCGGCGGCCTGAAGGAAAGTCAGCGGCCGGCCGGAGCCACTTTGCCCACGCGGCGCGCCCGCGTTCACGATCTTCCACGTCAAGTAGAGCAGATAGAGAACGCTTACGACCTTCAAGATCGTGTATGTGACCGGATAGGCGTCGAAAACCCCGGTCAACCCAGCGCCGACGAGGAATATCATGAACGCATGGCCGAGGCTCACGCCGAGCATGTGCGGCACTGTACGGCGCAGCCCGTAATTCGCGCCGGAGGCAAGCAGCATAAGATTGTTCGGTCCCGGCGTGATCGAAGAGACGAACGCGAAGGCAACCAATGCCGTGACAATCTCAACATTCATGGCGCGATCTCATTTTCATGGCGACTGGCGCAAGCTTATGCGATGATGGACGGCATGTGCTCTCTTTCTTTGGTGCAAAAAAGGAATTTTTGCAATTAATGCCGAATATTGATGCGATTGACGAAAAAATATTGCATGAGCTGACGCAAGACGGGCGGATCAGCAATACCGAGTTGTCCCGGCGGGTGGGGCTGTCGTCCTCGGCCTGCTTACGCCGCGTGCAGGAGTTGGAGCGCAGCGGCGTGATCCGCAAGTACCGCGCGGTGCTGGATCGCGGCGTGCTCGGGACCGGCTTCGTCGCCTATGTCGCCGTCGGGCTGTCCGATCACTCCAAGGGCGCGCAGGAGGCCTTCGAGCGCTCAATCGCGACCGCGCCGGAAGTGCTGGAGTGCCACAACGTGACCGGCTCGATCGAATATCTGCTGCGCGTTGAGGTCGCCGACCTCGCGGCCTACAAGGTTTTCCATACCGACGTGCTAGGCACGCTGCCGCAAGTCACCTCGATCACATCTTATGTCGTCATGGATTCGCCAAAGGACGAACGCGCCTGAAGACAGGCGCAAGACCCGCTTGCCTCCTCGCCCAGACCGCGACATGTTGAAGCCCAGTTGGGGCAACAATCGCAAGGGAGACTGTCGTGGGGCGTCTCACAGATCGTATCGCGCTGGTGACCGGCGCGGCTGGCGGCCTTGGGCTGGCAATGTCCAGGCTGTTCGCAGCCGAGGGCGCTCATGTCATCCTGACTGATCTAGATGAAGAGCGCGTGCACGCTGGCGCCGAGGAGATCCGCAGCGCTGGCGGCCAGGCAACTCCGGCTGTGTTGGATGTCACGGATGCGGACGCGATCGGGCAGGCGTTCGCCGAGGTCGAACGGGATCACGGCAAGCTGCATGTTCTCGTCAACAACGCCGGCAACCTACTGCGCGCCGACTTCCGCCATATGGAAGATGCCGACTGGGAGAGCGTGCTGAACCCGCATCTGTGGGGAACGGTTCGCGTGACGCGTGCTGCATTTGCACTGCTGAAAGCGGCCGATGGCGCTGCAGTTGTCAATCTGTCGTCGATCATGGCCACGCAGCACGCGCGCCAGCTTTCCGCCTATTCAACCGCGAAAGCGGCGATTGCCGGCTTGTCGCGCAGCCTGGCGGTCGAATTCGCCCCTTACAACATCCGCGTGAATTACCTGTGCCCCGGCTTTATCCCGACATTGCTGACCGGCCGCTACACGAACAATCCCCACCTCTCGAAAGCGCTGATCGCGCAGATGCCGATGCGCCGGTTCGGCACGCCTGAGGAGGTCGCGCGAGTGGCGCTCTTCCTGGCCAGTGACGACTCCGCCTATACAACCGGTGAAGGCATCATGGTTGATGGCGGTATGAGCCTGAACCTCGCCTGATGGCCGGCCCGGGCTGATGGTCAAAAATTCGTGACCGCGCTGCGCTTGATCTGCCGCAATGGCGCGATACGTCCATGGCGACGGCTGGATGACGCGGGACGATGCGTCGCTCCCTGCGCGCCGCTCTGGCCCGCCGGCGGAATTATTTGAGGACAAGGAGAGTTTGATGGCTTTGACGAGGTTTCTAGCTTCGAGTTCGTTTGCGATTGCCGGGCTGTTCGGCGCCGCATTGCTGGCCATGCCGGCGGGCGATGCCGCCGCCGAAGCGCAGTCCTACCAGTTTGACAAGAGTCATACCCAGATCCGCATCACCTGGAACCATCTCGGCTTGAGCGAACAGTCGCTGATGTTCACCGAATACGAGGGCAACGTCACCTTCGACCAGGCAGATGTAACTAACAGCTCGGTGGAAGTGACGATTGACCCGGCGAGCGTCGACTCCGGCGTAGCGCGGTTTGACGACCATCTCCGAAGCAGCGACTTTTTCGATGTCGAAGCGCATCGGGAAATAACTTTCGCGACCACGGAAGTGGTTCAGACCGGCCCAAACGCTGGCCGCATGACCGGTGATCTCACCATCAAGGGGATCACAAAGCCGGTTACACTGGATGTCACGCTAAATTATGCCGGCGAGCACCCGCTGGCGGCGTTCAATGAGCGATTTGCGGGGCGTCAGTCCGCCGGTTTCAAGGCCACGGGCCGGGTGCTGCGCAGCGAGTTCGATCTGGGCCGCAACGCACCAATTGTGTCCGACTGGGTGGATATCGAGATCAACACCGAACTCTTCTACGAAACCGAAAGCTGATCTGCCAAGGCCGGGGCCGCGCGCGCCCCGGCCTATTCGGCTGTAACAACGGATCCGGGCCCCAGCGCGGCAGGCGTACCCGCAACAGTCTCCTCAATCAGCCGGTCAACAACCGCATTCTGCGCGTCGCGCGCGCTCAGTCCGCTCGCGACCGCCGCATGGAATACGGCCAACTGTCGATCCGCGCTCGTGCCGCGCGCCAGAATTGTATGGACGTTCTCGACCTCGGCACGCATCCCGAGCGCATCGGCATCCTCGTCAATGAGGTCGAGCAGTTCATCCATCAGTTCGCTGAAGCCGATGATCTGACCGCGCCCGAAATCGATCATGCCTTTTTCGACGCCGTACCGCTGTGCGCGCCAGCGGTTCTCGGTCAGCAGAAAATTCGTGTATGCGCGCCAGCGCTTGTTGGCGCGGCGCAGGCGGTAGAGCATCCGGCAGATGCAGGCGAACAGCGCCGCAATGGTGATGGCGTCGTCCATCAGCGTGCAGACATCCGGCACGCGCATCTCAAGCGTGGGGAATTTCGCTGATGGCCGCAGGTCCCACCAGACCTTCGTGGCGTCCTCGATCACCCCGGCCTGCACCAGCACATCCACCGTGCGCTGATACTCGCCGTAGCTGTCGAACTGCGCCGGCAGGCCGGTGCGCGGAAGCTCGTCGAAAACCGAGAGGCGATAGGATTTCAGGCCCGTCACCTCGCCCTTCCAGAATGGCGAAGACGAGGATAGCGCCAGCAGATGCGGCATGAAATACACCGCCTGATTGAGCAGGTCGATGCGCGTGTCGTCGTCATCGATGCCGATATGCACATGCATCCCGCAGATCAACAGCCGGCGCACCACCACCTGAAGGTCCTCTGCCAGCGTGTTGTAGCGGTCGCGGTCGGTGTGCGCCTGCAGATTCCATTGCGCGAAGGGGTGGGTCGACGCCGCCACCAGCGCCATGTCGTGTTGGCCGGCCACGCGCGCCAGCGTCGCGCGGATTTCCGCGAGCGTCGCCCGCGCCTCCTGGATCGAGGCGCAAACCCGGGTGCCAATCTCGATTTGCGAGCGCAGAAACTCCGGGCTGACTTCGCCGAGGGTCGCGCCGCTGAGCGCGGTCTGGCAGGCCTCCATCATTTCGGCTGGCGGATCGGCCACAAGATCGCGGGTCACGGGGTCGACCAGAAGGTATTCTTCTTCAATGCCGATCGTAAAATTCTTGTCGTCAAACAGCATTAATGGACCATCCGCCATAACCGCCGCCTCTCTTCTAATTTTACACGATCATTTGCAATAAATCACCGATGACATACGCGGCCCCGGCGGCCAACAACCCGATGCAAAGCGTCTCCAGACCCGAAAGCCACCAAGGCCGCGGCGACCAGAAGGAGCGGATCGAACCGATGGCGAAAAATGTGGCTGCCGTCATGACCAACGCATAGACAGCCGCGTTCTCCAGCCCGAAGAGATACGGCAGCAGCGGCACAGAACCACACAGCACGAAAGCCGCAAAGACCGCTAGCGCCGCCCTGGACGGGAGCCGGTTGACCATCGGCATTCCGTGCTCCTCAGCCATCATGGTGTCGATCCAGCGGTGCTGCTCCTCGGTGATGATATTCACGACGCGATCCAGGTCTTCGCCGGTGAACCCCTTCGCCTTGAAAATCTGGCGCACTTCCTCGCGCTCACCCTCCGGATGCATCGCGACATGGCGTTCTTCCATTTCGCGGATCTTCTGATATTCCTCGTGCTCCGCCTTGGTGCCGGAGTAGTTCGCGGCAGCCATGGACAATGCGTCGGCGATCAGCTTTGCCAGCCCGAGGATCAGGATAACCCGGGACGACATATCGGCCCCGACCGCACCGGCCACGATCGCGAAGGTGGTGACCAGGCCATCGATGCCGCCATATATCCAGTCACGCAGGTAGCTTGCGGACGGCCCGGTGCTGATACGATCGGCGATTGCTTGGGGGGAATGGCTGTGTTCTAGGCGCATGGCTCTGGTCTTCGCTGCGGTTGCAGGGCCTCGTGGAGCGAATGAATGCGTCGATGCACTGACGGTCCGTTGATCTGGAGATTTGCTTAGGCAGGTGCCGCGAGGGAAGGCAAATCTCTGGATGGGACCACTAGTCAGTTGACCACTAATGACGTATACCATCGGACCATGAGCGGCGATGCAAATACGGGCTCGGTGAGCCTTGGCGGCAGCCCTGTGTGAAGTATGTTCGAGAGGATTTCGATATGGCAGCTCCTTGGTCGCCGCAAGCTTGGCGCGACAAGCCTGCGCAACAACTCCCGCTCTATCGCGATGAGGCTGGGCTGGCCGCGGTTGAAGCGCAGCTGGCAAGTTACCCGCCGCTGGTGTTCGCCGGCGAAGCGCGCGAGTTGACGGACAAGCTCGCCGAGGTCGCGCACGGCAGGGCGTTTCTGCTTCAGGGTGGCGACTGCGCAGAGAGCTTCGCCGAGCATGGCCCGAATACGACCCGCGATTTCTTCCGAGTGTTCCTGCAGATGGCCGTGGTGCTGACATTCGCCGGGCGCTGTCCCGTGGTCAAGCTCGGGCGTATCGCGGGCCAGTTTGCCAAGCCGCGCTCATCGCCGGTGGAGCGCCAGGGCGATGCCGAGCTTCCGAGCTATCGCGGCGACATTGTTAATGACATCAATTTCTCCGAGGCCAGCCGTGAGCCTGACCCGCGACGGATGATCGAAGCCTACCGGCAATCGGCGGCGACGCTCAATCTGCTGCGCGCACTGTCCCAAGGCGGTTATGCGGACCTTGAGCGCGTGCATCAGTGGACGCTCGATTTCGTCAAGGACAGCCCGGCGAAAGCGCGCTACCGCGAACTCGCCGACCGGATCAGCGAAAGCCTCGACTTCATGCGCGCCTGCGGTGTCACGCCGGACAGCCAGCCGCAGCTTCACCGCACCAGCTTTTATACCAGCCATGAGGCGCTGCTGCTCGGATATGAGGAGGCGTTCACACGCGTCGACTCGCTCACAGGTGACTGGTACGCGACCTCCGGCCATTTCCTGTGGGTTGGCGACCGCACGCGCCAGCCGGACCATGCGCACATTGAGTATGTGCGCGGGATCAAGAACCCGATCGGCCTCAAATGCGGACCGAGCATGAGCCCGGATGACCTGCTTGGGCTGATAGATGTCCTGAACCCGGACAACATTGCCGGCAGGCTGACGCTGATCACCCGCTTCGGCGCGGATGTCGTCGAGGACCACCTGCCTGAGTTGATCCGGGCGGTGAAGCGTGAGGGCCGGCACGTGATCTGGTCCTGCGACCCGATGCACGGCAATACCATCAAGGCAGCCAGCGGCTACAAGACGCGGCCGTTCGGGGCGATCATGCGTGAGGTCGAGCACTTCTTCGATGTGCACGCCGCCGAGGGCACGCATGCCGGCGGTGTGCATGTCGAAATGACGGGCAACAACGTCACCGAATGCACCGGCGGCGCGGTGCCGATCAGCGAGACTCAGCTTTCAGACCGCTACCATACGCATTGCGACCCGCGGCTGAACGCTGATCAGGCGCTGGAACTCGCCTTCCTGATCGCCGAGCGTCTGCGGCGCGAACACATTGAAGATCAGCCGCGCGTGGCCAGCGCCGGATGACGAGATCGGGCCGCCTCACAGGTGGCCCTTTTCATTGAATCGCCTTCAGGGGGACGGGGCATGTCACGGCGTCAGAAGGACCGGCCAACGGTCGTCAATCCGATCTTCGAGAAGTCTGTCGGCGATGTGATCCATGAAGCGGCCCGCGAGCGCCGGGACCTGAAGGCCCGCGCGCCTGAACCCTCAGCTCGCGTGTATGAACAGGTCACGGAACCCGTGGGCGCACCCGATTGGCCCGCCCCCTCGCCAATCGCCGAACCGCCGGTGCCCTCGCCGACTGAGGAGGCCGCGGCAAGCTGGCCGATGCCGGTTTCGGAGTTTCGCAGAGGGCACTTTCTCCACAGCGGCGATGTGGTGCTGACCACCAAGCTCGGCAGCTGGTTCTCGTTTTTCAACCGCGCCTTGCATGAGGCTGACTTCGCCCACGCCGCGCTCGTTTTCGCCACACGGCATTCTGACATCGGCGTTGACGAGAGCTACCTCATCGAGACGACCTTCGGCGGGGTGGAAATGAGCGCATTCGGCGAGATCATCGAGCCCACCAAGGTCTATGAGGACACCGGCCGCCCGCCGGAATATGTTGTCGGTATCAAACGGCTAGAGCAGCCCTGGGCAACGCCGAAACTGCGGGCGATGGTGTCCGGGCGAATGCTGCGCTTCCTCGACATTGATCGCTACGACTACTCCATGTTAGCCGCGCTCGCCATGCGCCATACCCATTTCTGGTTCAGGCTGCGCAGCCTGCTGTTCGGGCGCGCGCCCTCGCTGGGCGAGCATGTGCGCCGCCGCCGCGTCTATTCGCCCGCCGAATTCATTTGCTCGGGCTTCGTTCAGTTTGCCTTCGTCGATATGGTCCGCGAAGCGGTCGAGCGCGGGCATATCGAAGCTGACCTCGCCGAGCGTATCTGGCCAGACGTGTTGTTCGCCCCGTGGGTCCAGCACGACACGACAATGGAAGACCTCATGGGCGTGCGCCCGATCGAGCTGGCCCAAAGTGATCGGCTGGAGTGGAAATATCTGATTTACGGCGGCCAGGTTTACCGCGTGGAGCGCAACGAGAACGTGGACGCGCTGCTCGCGCGGATTCACAAAGAGAGCAAACAGCGCGCCAAACGCGAGGCCTGAAGTCTTGCCCGCCGGTTCAAGGTCTCGCGCGCTGCCGGCAAATCTTGCGGGCCGTCGGCAGGTCTTGCGCGACGCCGCGGCACGGTTACGTTTTGCGCTAGATGCGCCACACTCTGGGGCCAGCGCTGCATGACCCAGGCAAGCCAACCGACAAGGCGACATGACCGACCACCTCAAACTCGCACTGGCCCAGCTCAACCCGACCGTCGGCGATCTGCGCGGTAATGCTGATCGCGCCCGCACCGCCCGTGCTCAGGCCGCTGAGGCAGGCGCCGACCTAATCTGCTTTTCCGAGCTGTTCATCTGCGGTTATCCACCAGAAGACCTGATCCTGAAGCCGGCCTTCATCGACGCGGCGCGCCGCACCATCGAGGAACTGGCGGCCGACACCGCCGATGGTGGCCCGGCCATGCTGATTGGCACGCCCTGGCCCGGCGCGGACAAGCCGCATAACAGCGTCGCGCTGCTCGATGCAGGTGAGGTGCGGGACGTGCGCCACAAGGTCGAGCTGCCGAATTACGGCGTGTTCGATGAAAAGCGCATCTTCGCGCCCGGCGAGATGCCCGGCCCGATCAGCTTTCGCGGCGTGCGTATTGGCGTGCCGGTCTGCGAGGACATCTGGATCGAGGATGTTTGCGAGTGTCTCGCCGAAACGGGCGCTGAGATGCTGATCGTACCGAACGGCTCGCCCTTCACATTGACCAAGCAGGAGACGCGGCAGAATGTGGCCGTCGCGCGTGTGGCAGAGACCGGATTGCCGCTCATATACCTGAACCAGTTGGGCGGACAGGACGAATTGGTTTTTGACGGGTCCTCATTCGTGCTCAATGCAGGCGGCCGGCTCGCGGTACAGATGCAGGACTGGCGCGAACACGTGGCGATCACGAACTGGACGCGCGGTCCCGAAGGCTGGGCCTGCGCGCCGGGCGGAAAGACCGTGCTGATCGAGGGCGACGCCGCCGCTTATCAGGCCAGCGTGCTGGGCCTGCGCGATTATGTCGAGAAGAACGGGTTTCCGGCTGTCGTGCTCGGCCTGTCGGGCGGCATCGACTCAGCCCTGTGCGCGGCAATCGCGGTGGATGCGCTTGGCGCGGAGCGCGTGCACTGCATCATGCTGCCATACAAATACACCTCCGATGTAAGCCGATCCGACGCGGCGGCCTGCGCCGAGGCGCTTGGCGTGCGCTACGACACCGTGCCGATTGCCGCGCCAGTCGAAGGCTTCATGTCAGCACTGGAAGCGGTGTTCGACGGAGGCGGCCACGGCGTCACGGTCGAAAACCTGCAGTCGCGCACGCGCGGCACCATTCTGATGGCGATTTCCAACGAAACCGGCGCGATGGTTGTTACCACCGGCAACAAGTCGGAGATGTCGGTGGGCTACGCCACGCTTTACGGGGACATGAACGGCGGCTTCAATCCGATCAAGGACCTTTACAAGACGCAAGTGTATGACTGCGCGCGCTGGCGCAACACAGATCAGCCGATCGGTGGGCTGGGTCCGGCAGGCGAGGTGATCCCCGAAAACATCATCACCAAGGCCCCGAGCGCGGAGCTAAAGCCCGACCAGACGGACCAGGACTCCTTGCCCCCTTACGACGTGCTGGACGACATCCTGCGCTGCAACATCGAGCGCGAGATGCCGCATGACGAGATCGTGGCGCGCGGGCATGACGAGGAAGTGGTCCGCAAAGTCGAGAACATGCTGCGCATCGCGGAATACAAGCGCCGCCAGTCCGCGCCGGGCGTGAAGATCACCGAGCGCTTATTCGGCCGCGACTGGCGCTACCCGATCACCAACAAGTTTCGTGAAGGCCAGCACTGAGATGAGCGAGATCGCCGTGCGTTTCGCGCCCAGCCCCACCGGCTATCTGCATATCGGCAATATCCGCCCGGCGTTGTTCAACTGGCTGTTCGCGCGCCGGGAAGGCGGGCGCTTTCTGCTGCGCCTCGACGATACCGACATGGCGCGCTCGCGCGATGACTATGCCGATGCGATCCGCGAGGACTTGCGCTGGCTTGGCCTGGAGTGGGATCAGGAGGTGCGCCAGTCCGACCGGCTCGGCATGTATGATAAGGCGGTGGAAACGCTGAAGGCCGCAGGGAGGCTCTATCCCGCTTATGAAACGCCAGATGAGCTGGATCGCCGCCGAAAACGTCAACGCGCGCAAGGTCTGCCGCCGATCTATGATCGCGCCGCGCTGAAACTCACTGACGCCGACCGGGCCAGGCTGGAATCCGAGGGCCGCAAACCGCACTGGCGCTTCAAGCTCGATCACGGTGAGGTGGCGTGGGAGGACCTGATCCGCGGAGCGCAGAGCATCGACGCCGGCTCGCTGTCCGACCCGATCCTGGTGCGAGAGGACGGCACCTATCTTTACACACTCCCGAGCGTCGTAGACGACATCGCGCTTGGGATCACGCATGTGATCCGCGGTGAGGACCACGTCGCCAACTCCGGCGCGCAGATCCAGATCTTCGAAGCGCTGGGCGCGGCGCCACCCCGGTTTGCGCATCACAACATGCTCGTCGGCGCGCAGGGCGAGGCGCTTGGCAAGCGACTTGGAACGCTGTCGATCCGGCAAATGCGCGAGGAAGGACTGGAGCCGCTGGCGATCTTGAGTCACTCCGCCGCGATCGGCACCTCTGACGCTGTGACCGCGCACCAAAGCCTCGACGCGCTGATCGAGAATTTCGATCTGGCCAAGGTCTCGCGCGCACCGGCGCGGTTCGACATGGCAGAACTGCGCGCGGTCAATGCGCGGTTGCTGCACGAGCGGGCTTATGCCGAAGTCGCCGGGCGGCTCGCCGAGATGGGCGCAGGCGGCGGCGAAGCGTTCTGGCTGGCGGTGCGCGGCAATGTCGAGGTGCTGGCCGATGCGCGGGATTGGTGGCAAGTCGTTGCCGGCCCGGTCACGCCGGAGATTGAAGATGCCGAATTCTGCGCCACCGCCGCCGACCTGCTGCCGCCCGAGCCGTGGGACGAGACCACGTGGAAGACATGGACCGATGCGGTGAAGGCCGAGACAGGCCGCAAGGGCCGCGCGCTGTTTCACCCGCTGCGCCTGGCTGTAACCGGGCGCGGCGCGGGACCGGAACTCGCGGCTTTGCTGCCGCTTATCGGCCGTGAAAAGGTCGCCGCCCGCCTGCG
>CAYVFK010000048.1:0-6166 GCA_964450925.1 uncultured Hyphomicrobiaceae bacterium
AACTGGAAACCGCCACGCAGGCCGCGCGCGCCAACTTCGAGCGCGCCGCCATCAATGCGCCCATTCAGGGCTCGGCCGCAGATATCCTGCGCCGCGCGATGATACGGATGCCGGACGCACTGGCAGATGCGGGGCTTTCAGCGCGGATGCTCCTGCAAGTGCATGACGAACTGATCTTCGAGGCGCGCGAGGCTGAGGTCGAGAAAACCATCGACACGGCCGTGCGCGTCATGAGCGCCGCCGCAGAACCGGCGGTTGCCATCTCCGTGCCGCTGAAGGTCGATGCGCGCGCCGCCGACAACTGGGACGATGCCCACTGAACCAAGCGCACAGACAGGCTTGAACGGCGATGCCAGCAGACTTTGAACAGCCCAGCGCTCCACCACAAAGCGCAACACAAGCATCCCAGGGTGGGCGAAGCTGGCAGTTTATGGCTTTCATCGTATTGGCGCTGGCAATAGCGGGGAGCCTGCCCACGCTCTGGCGCGGCTATAATGTGCTGACGACCGGCGTAAACTGGGAGCAGGTGCCGTTCGCACTGCAGCAGCGAGCGCTCTGGGCACGAAACACCATGTGCGCGACCACACCTGGCGAGAGGATCATGCACGTCGCCGGAGATAATGGCCCGAGTTCGCCGGCCTATGATGCGGCTGTCGGCGACCGGTCAGCCGGCCAGCCACGCCGCGTCAAAACCTTCACCGGCATGGAAGTGCGTGTGCAGGCCTGTTGGAATGGCGATGTTCTTGTGCGTACGGTGCCGGCCAGGGACAAAGGTCTGGGCCGCGCCGTCTGGATCGCAGCGGAAGGCTTCGCGCTACAAGAAGCCGCTTGGCTCGGCAGTCGGGCGTTTGCCCAGTCGGGTGAGCCGGACGCAAGTTCTCCAGCCGGCGACAGGTTTGACGTCATCTGTCAGGCGTGGGGAGGCGGAGCAATCAATAGCGGCCGCGTGATCCGCGTCATCGCGATCAAGAAGCCGGAAGGCTCCGTGCGCACCCGCGAAACGATCAATATCCTGACCGGCGAGGTTGTCAGCGTGGAAACAGTCTCCCCCGATGCCGGCTGCACGCCCGAATAGTTAGGGACAATCGCTCGGTCGCAGAAAGCGCCGCTTGACGAAGCCGTACACCGTCAGGTCTCCATCATAATAGCCGATCTGGCACCAGCGCTCCGGCATCGCCCTGTTGAGCGGCAGGCAGCGCCCCTCCTGCGCAATGATGCCGTGTCCCTGAGGCGGAATGCGCCCGACGATCGGAGACCGGGCCGACGTGAGCGCGCGGATGTTCAGCACATCCCAGTTTGGCACGTCGACAACCTGAAAGCAGCCTGGACCGCTGGTCGCGGACGCAGACCCTGCGCCCAGCGTGACCGCCACGAACGCCAGCCCGGCAAGCATCGACTTTGCAGACATCGCCTTCTTCCCCTTGCGAAACGCCTTAGGTCATAGAAGACGATCCCGTCTGAACCCACAATGAATAAGATTCAGGCGTGCGTGAACGGCTCCAGCCCAGACAGGCGCAGCTCAGGCCTCGCCTTTGGAACCTCCCGCGGCGGATAGGGCGCAACGGCTTCTGCGATGGCGCGGATGTGCTCTGGCGTCGTGCCGCAGCAGCCGCCGACGATGTTGAGGAAGCCGGCTTTCGCCCACTCTTCCAGCTTGCCGGCCATCTCCGCCGGGCTTTCGTCGTATTCGCCCATCTCGTTCGGCAGCCCGGCATTCGGATGCACGCTCAACAGCGTATCCGTCACCGCCGACAATTCGGCGACCGCCGGACGCAGCTGATCCGCGCCAAACGAACAGTTCAGCCCGATAGCGAACGGCTTGAGGTGGCGCATCGAATACCAGAACGCTTCGACGGTCTGACCCGACAGGTTGCGCCCGGACAGGTCGGTGATCGTGTCGGAAGCCATCAACGGGAGCCCAAAGCCCACCTCGTCATAGACCTGGAGGATCGCGACGCCTGCGGCCTTGGCGTTCAGTGTGTCGAAGATCGTCTCGATCATCAGGATATCCGAGCCGCCCTCGATTAGCCCGCGCGCCTGGTCAGCATAGGCCTCGACAAGCTGGTCAAAGGTGACATTGCGATGGCCAGGATTGTTCACATCCGGCGAGATCGACGCGGTGCGGTTCGTCGGCCCCAGCGAGCCTGCCACGAAACGCGGGCGATCCGGCGTGCGGGCGGTCCAGTCATCGGCGGCCTCGCGCGCGACCTGAGCAGCGGCGACGTTCATTTCCCGCGCGTAGTCCTGAAGGTCGTAATCTTCCTGCGAGATCGCATTGGCGTTGAACGTGTTGGTCGTGGCGATGTCGGCGCCCGCCTCGAAATAATCTGCGTGGATCTGGCGGATCAGGTCGGGCCTGGTGATCGCTAGCACATCGCTGTCGCCCTTAAGGTCGGCATGGTGGTTCTCGAACCGCGCGCCGCGGAAATCCGCTTCCTGCGGTTTGTGGTGCTGGATCATCGTGCCCATCGCGCCGTCGAGGATAACGATGCGCTCTGCGGTTGCGCGCTTCAGCGCAGCGATACGGTCTTCGCGCGTGGTCATGCCGTAGCCTCCGAGATCTGTTGCGGGAGCGCGTGCTGGCCAGCCTGTGACTCGCGATCCGGCTTCAACCCGATCGAGTGGCAGATCGCCTCGGTGAGGCCCGCACGGTTTAAGGTGTAGATATGAAACTCGCTGACGCCCGCCTCCAGAAGTTCGGTGATCTGCTCCACTGCGACGCCGGCGGCCACCAGCCGGGCCGTCTCTGGGTCGTCCTCCAACCCGTCAAAGCGCCTCGCCAGCCAGTCGGGGATGCGTGCGCCGCAGCTCCCTGCGAACCGCGCGACCTGCTGAAAATTGTCCATCGGCATGATCCCGGCGGTGATCGGGATGTCGATGCCGCGTGCGCGAGCCCGGTCGAGATAACGGAAGAAGTCAGCATTGTCGAAAAAGAACTGTGTGATGGCGCGGTCAGCGCCAGCGTCCACCTTTGCCGCGAGCGTGTTGAGGTCGGCTTCGACGGAAGGAGACTCCGGGTGCTTCTCCGGATAGGCGGACACAGAAACCTCAAAGGGACCGATCTGCTTGATCCCGCGCACCAGCTCGACGGAGCTTTCATAACCGCCGGGATGCGGCGTATAGACTTCGCCGACGCCTTCTGGAGGATCACCACGCAGCGCGACGATATGGCGGACGCCGATCTGCATCCAGGTGCGGATTACCTCGTCAACTTGCGCGCGCGTCGCGCGAACGCAGGTCAAATGCGCTGCCGGGCGCAAATCGGTTTCGCGCAGCAGGCGGGCCAGCATGTCCGTCGAGCGGTCGCGCGTAGACCCGCCCGCGCCATAGGTGACCGAAACCCAGCGTGGCCGGAACGGCGCGAGCCGTTCGATCGTCTGCCACAGTGTGCGTTCCATCTGCTCATTCTTCGGCGGGAAAAATTCGAACGAGACCTTGAGGTCGGGCCGCGCGGCCGCCCGCTCGGCGTTATTATTCACGTAGTTCAAGGACCATCTCCTCGGCATTTCGAGAGGTGACGGGCGCAGCGCGTCCGGACTTTATCGGCGCGCCGGATTTGATTGCGCCCCACAAGCAGACTGTCAGGCACGCGCCGTCGGAAACTGGGTCGGCGGCCAGTTGACGCTCATTGCCGCCAACGAGGCCTGCGTCCTCCAGCCATTTCGCCATCTGCTCGCTGGAAAAGCCCAGCCGGCGATGCGCAAACGTCTCGCGCAGTTCTTCCAGATCATGCGGCGCGAAATCCACGATCAGCAGCCGTCCGCCGGGCTTTAACAGCCGCGCGGCTTCGTGGATGGCGGGTGATGGGCTATCGAGGAAATGCAGCACCTGATGCAGCACGACGGCATCCGCGCTCGCCCCAGGCAACGGCACGTTGAACAGGTCGCCGTGGCGCAGTTGCACATGCGCAAGCCCCTGCAAGTCCATGCGCGCGCGGGCATATGCCAGCATTTGGCGGTTGATATCGATGCCGATTGCGCTTTTCGTCTGCGGCGCAAACACCTCCAGCACGTGGCCAGTCCCGGTACCCAGATCGACAAGCAGATCGACCGGCTTCGGCCCCATGATCTCGCGCATCGCCTCCATCACAACCGCCTCGGGCACATGCAGTGCGCGGATGCGGTCCCACTCGGCGGCGTTATCGCGAAAATAGGATTGCGCGGCGGCATCGCGTTCTGCGCGGATCGCCTCGGCGCGCTGGCGGTCGCGGGCGAGCGTTTCGTCATCGATGTCGAGGGCATCGGCGATCACCGCGCGGATCACGCGCCCCGCCCGATCGTCGCGCACACGGAAAAACACCCAGCTGCCTTCGCGGTATCGCTCCACAAGACCGGCGGCAGAAAGCAGCTTGAGATGTCGGCTCACACGTGGCTGGCTCTGGCCCAGAATACGCGTCAGATCCGTCACATTGAACTCGCCGGAGACCAACAGCGCCAAGAGCCTCAGCCGGGTGGATTCGCCAGCAGCCTTGAGGATAGCGACGAGATGATGTGTTGAAAGCATCGTGTTCATGCTAAGGGAACCGCTGGAGCCGGGTAGCGCGAATTACGCAACTTCAAAAAGATATAAACATATCTTTATGCATTTGGCGAGAGGCAGCAGCGTCGGCCAGTCAGGCGCCACTGCAACAACGTACTGAGGGATCCATGAGCGCAACCAGAGACGATCTCTTCGCCCGGCTGGCGGAGCTGGGCATCGAAACGAAGACGCACGAGCATCCGCCGCTCCACACGGTCGAGGAATCGCAGGCGCTGCGCGGCGAAATCGCTGGCGCGCACACCAAGAACCTGTTTCTGAAGGACAAGAAGGGCGTCCTCTGGATGATAACCGCGCGGGAAGACACACCAATCGACCTGAAGACACTCCACAAGCAGCTCGGCTCGGGACGGCTCAGCTTCGGCAAGCCAGAGTTGATGCGCGAAGTGCTCGGCGTTGAGCCGGGATCGGTTACGCCGTTCGCGCTCATGAACAAATCGGCGCGCGACGTAAACTTCGTGCTCGATGAGACGCTGTTTGAACATGACACATTAAACTTCCACCCTCTGGTCAACACCGCAACGACCAGCATCGCACGCGAGGACTTCTTGAAGTTCCTGGCCGCCTGCGGGCATCAGTTTTTGCGGCTGCCGCGCGAGGTTGCGACTTCGCGCGGGCTTGAAACTGGGGCATCTGGCTGAGATATACCAATCAAGGAGAACTGTTTGCGCCAAGCTATGGTCTTTGGCGCATACTGACCGACAGGATTAGACCGCGATGGCATTCATCATTTCTGGCGCTGACAACGAGAACAACGCGGGCGACGGCCTGATCAAGGACACCACGACGCAGAGCTTCATCGCCGACGTGATCGAGGCATCGAAGGACGTGCCGGTGCTGGTCGACTTCTGGGCCCCGTGGTGTGGGCCGTGCAAGCAGCTAACGCCGCGGCTCGAACAGGCGGTGAAGAACGCCGGCGGCAAGATCAAGCTGGTGAAGATGAATATCGACCAGCATCCTGAAGTTGCAGGCCAGCTTGGCGTGCAGTCGATCCCGGCTGTGTTCGCCTTCAAGGACGGCCGGCCAGTTGATGGTTTCATGGGTGCGGTCGGCGACAGCGAGTTGCGCCAGTTCATTGACCGGATCACCGCTGGCGGCGGCAACGACGTTCAGCAAACGCTGGACGCCGCCGAAGCGGCGCTCAACGATGGCAGCATCAATGAGGCAGCCAATCTGTTTGCACAGGTGCTGCAGAGCGACCAGGAGAACGTCAACGCGATCACTGGTCTGGCCAAATGCTACATCAAGAGCGGCGATCTCGACCGCGCCGAGCAGATGCTCGGGATGGTGCCGATAGCCAAGCAGATGGACAGCGCCGTGACTAGCGCGAAGGCGATGCTCGATCTCGCCCGCAAGAGCGAGGAGGCCGCGGATACCTCCGAGCTTGAGCAGAAGGTTGTGGACAACCCCGGTGATCTGCAGGCGCGGTTTGACCTCGCACTGGCGCTACAAGCGCGCGGCAAGCGCGAGGCGGCGATGGATCAGCTTCTGGAGATCATCAAGCGCGACCGCCAATGGAATGAAGGTGCGGCGCGCCAGCAGCTTGTCGAGTTCTTCGAGGCCTGGGGGGCAAACGATCCGCTCAGCGTGAAAGGGCGTCAGCGCCTGTCGACCATTCTTTTTGCATGAA
>CAYVFK010000048.1:6266-10837 GCA_964450925.1 uncultured Hyphomicrobiaceae bacterium
CGGGGAGCCAAAGCAATAAGCGTTACAGATCAATACCGCAGGCCGGCGGAACTGCCCGCCCAGTTGCCTGTCTTCCCGCTTCAAGGCTGCATCATGCTGCCGCGCTCGACGCTGCCGCTAAATGTATTCGAGCCACGCTATTTGCAAATGATCGCGGATGTTCTGGCTGGCCCGCGCATCCTGGGCATCGTCCAGCCTGCGCGCGCCGATGCCGAACACTCGCCCCAGGGTAAAGGCGCGCCACTGCGCCGGATCGGCTGCGCCGGCCGCCTTACCGCATATACGGAGACCGACGAGGGCACAGTGATCATTTCACTCACCGGGATCGCTCGCTTCGAAATCGTGCGCGAGCACGATAGCGCGACGCCATACCGAGTTTGCGAAGTGAACTATGCCCCCTTTGTCACCGACTTCGCGCGCGGTCACGGGCAGGAGCAGGTCAACCTCACGCGTTTCATGCGGGTGCTGCGATCCTATCTCGATTCACAGAACCTGCGCGCAGATTGGGAAGCGCTCAACCGCTCGCCAGCTGAATTGCTGATCAACACGCTCGCGATGATTAGCCCGTACGGCCCGGAAGAAAAACAGGCGTTGTTGGAGGCGCCGGATCTGCGCACGCGTTCTGAGGTGCTGATGGCCCTGGCCGAGATGGAGATGGCCTCGCCTGAAGGTGGGTCTGGCACGACGCTGCAGTAGGCGGGGCACCAGCAGGATGGGGCACAAGGGAGACGCAAAGCCATGAGCGAAGCCGAAAAGCAGCAGACGCAAAGCGAAGCGCCGGCAGAGGTCGATCCCAAACTTCTGGAACTTCTAGTCTGCCCACTGACCAAACAACCGCTCGAATACGACCGGGACGCGCAGGAGCTCATCAGCCGCGCTGCGCGGCTCGCTTTTCCGATACGCGACGGCATCCCCGTGCTGCTGGTCGATGAGGCGCGCCAGCTCGAAAACTGAGGGAATCGTCGGCGGCCGATCGCCTATTCACCTCTCGTCAAGCGTACCGCCGCGTGGAGGGAACGTGCGCGCAGCACAGGGCGTTGCCCGCGTGTAGGGTTTGGTGATCAACACAACCGCGAGAGCAATCATCTTTCGAGCATCCGCAATCATTAAGCCGGCTGGCGTTTTGATAGCCACGATCGGCACGCTTGCCGCGAGCCACCAGATCACCGCATCCGCACCGCAAATCGCGGACAGCCCCCACCTTATCCAGGCTCAGTATCGCAGCTATCTCGAAGGGCGCGATTTCCAAAGCTACCGGCAGGAGCGCGGATTCGTGGGCGAACGGCGATTTGAAACCTTGCCCGATCGCGGCACAGCGCGCTCGCAAGCTCCCAGCGCAGATACCGACCGCCCATCGCGGTTGCAGCGACGCTCCTACGGCGCGAGCGACAGCCGTTGCGCAGGGTGGAGCCGTCGCTGCGACCAGCGCTGGGGAAGCGGCAACCGTGATTACTATGGTTGCATGCGCTATCATGCCTGCCGCTGAGCCAAGCTGATTTGTGATGTTTTTTGCAATCCCGCCCAACCCGTTGTGGTGATAGCACCGACTTTCGTGTTAAGCTGACCGGTGAGGGAAGGAGACCCGGTCGTGTCGACCGGATTGCATGGTTGGCTCGAGCGTCCGCCACGCCGTCACCGCGCGGCGGGTTTATCAATGCGACTTTCGGGAAGGACCAAGACCCATGATCCGAACTGCATTCATTGTCGCTCTCGGCGTTCTCCTGGGCATGGCGATACCAGGAACAGACGAAGCACAGGCCGCATCGGCCATATCCTCGCCAGCACTGGCCCTCGCTCAAAAGATCGATGGCGTGCGCCAATCGAATATCGTCGACGCAGATGTGCGCATCTACATCGGACCGCGTTATCGGCGTTATCGGCGGCATCGGTACTATCGCCGCTACTACCGGCCTCGGCATATTCGCCGCTATTACCTGGGACATCGTTATGGTCGAGGCCGCAGGTATGGCCGTTGTGGCTACTGGCGCCGCCAGTGCGGGCGCAACTGGGGCTTTGGTGGTGCCAACTACCGCGGCTGCCTGCGCTACCACGGCTGCCGCTAAAGCTTAAGGAGGCGGGCTTCGGCCCGTCTCATACGCGCTCGCCGCGCATCAGACGAGGTAAGTTGCCGGTGGTGCCCGCGGCTTCGTCTATGAACATCCGCTTGAGCGGCGCGAGCCGATTGACCATGCCCAGCCCAAGCGTGCGGACCATCCGCAATGTCCCGCTGTCGTTGGCAAACATCCGATTGAGCGCGTCCATGCCCGCAGCAGACATGCTCGCATCAAAGCGCCGCCAACGCTCGTAGCGGCGCAATACGTCAAGTTGGCCGATATCCTCGCCGATGCGTCGGGCTTCCACAAGGACCTCGCTCAGCGCCGCAACATCGCGCAGCCCGTGGTTCAGCCCCTGCCCGGCAAGCCAGTGCAGGCCGTGCGCCGCATCGCCGATCAAGGCCACACCGGGCTTGACGAAATCGCGCGCCATGCTCAGGCTCAGCGGAAATGTCTGCAAAGGCGAGACCACTCGCACCGCGCCAAGCTCACCGCCAAAGCGCCGCATGACCTCTGCGTTCAGCTGCTGCTCATCGAGCGCGAGCATCGCTTGCGCATCTCGTGGGGCCTCTGTCCACACCAGTGAAGAGCGCTTGCCCGTCATTGGCAGCCTGGCGAAAGGTCCGGCGGGCAGGAAATGCTGTACCGCCCGGCCCTCGTGCGCGCGTTCGTGCTCAACGGTCGCCACGATGCCGGTTTGCGGATAATCCCATGTCAGCGACTTGATCCCAGCCATCCGGCGAAGATGCGAGCGTCGGCCGTCGGCCGCCACGAGCAGCCGCGCGGTCAGCGTCCGCCCACTGCCCAGACGCACAGCGACACCGGATGCGCCCGTCTCAACCGCTTCGATCCGCTCGGGCGCGAGCACCGCCACCTCGCCATCCGCTACAGACCCCGCGAGCGCGCGCATCAGCACCGCATTCTCAACGACATGAGCAGCCGGGCCATCAGCGGTATCAGCCGTGTCGAACTGGAGAATCGGCAGGCGCACGGGGGCATCGAGCGGCGTGTCGGTGATCTCGATCCGGCCCACGGGCTGAGCGTCCTTAGCGATCGCGGGCCAGACCTCCAACGCCTCCAGCATGCGACGCGAGGCGGCCGAAATCGTCATGGCACGTCCGTCGTCATTGGGCGCACGCAGCCGCTCGAGTGGCGCGGGGTCCACCAGCGCAACGCGGAACATCCCCGGCTCGGCCACACAGAGCGCGCGCGCCAAGGTCAGCCCGATGAACCCGCCGCCCCCGATGATGATGTCGTAATCATGCGCCATGGCGTTTCCTTTTCGCGCTGCTGCGCGGCTTGACAGATGAGAAGCCTGGGCATCACATCTGAGGTGCTCCGCCGACCACAGGGTAGCCCGATGACAGACACGCCCAGATCGCTGTTCGACATCTTTGATCTCGAAACGCTCGAGCACAACCTGTTTCGTGGCCGCAGCCCCGAGGACGGCTGGCAGCGGGTATTCGGCGGTCAGGTGATCGGCCAGGCGCTGGTGGCGGCCACGCGAACGGTTGATGGCGACGGCCGCGCGGCACACTCGCTGCATGGGTATTTCTTGCTGCCCGGCGACCCGCATACGCCTATCGTCTATGAGGTCGCGCGGATCCGCGACGGCAAGAGCTTCACAACGCGGCAGGTCACCGCGCTCCAGCATGGTCAGGCGATTTTTTCGATGGGTGTGTCGTTCCACCGCGAGGAGCCGGGCTTTTCCCACCAAATCGAAGCGCCGGACGTACCCGCGCCCGAGACCCTCCCTTCTGAGGCGGAGTTGCTGAAAGACCTCTTGCCCAAACTACCCGAGCCGATCCAGCGTTATTGGCGACGCGAACGCCCCGTCGAGATGCGCCCGGTAGACGTCCGGCAATATATTTCCACTGAACCTCGCGAGGCCCGGCGCAGCATCTGGGTGCGCTCAAATCTGGAGCTGTCGGACGACATCGGTCTGCACAAGTGCGTGCTGGCCTATGCCTCCGATTTCTTCCTGCTCGACACATCGCTCGCGCCGCATGGGCGCAACCTGTTCGATCCGCGCATGATGATGGCGAGCCTGGATCACGCGCTTTGGTTCCACCGGCCGTTCCGCGCCGATGAATGGCTGCTTTATGTGATGGACAGCCCGTCGGCATCGGGCGCGCGGGGCTTTTGCCGCGGCTCGATCTTCCGGCGTGACGGAACACTCATCGCCTCGGTGGCCCAGGAAGGGCTTATCCGTGAGCGGGACCCTGCCCGCCGTTAAACACTCATTCAGTTTCCTGCCTATTATTTGGTCAACTGCCCTGAATTGCACACTGAGCAGGCAGCAGGCCTGCCTTTTTCGCGCGCAATCGCCCCGCGCTGTGCCCCAAGTCGCATCAACGCAGTTTTGGCACGCCTTTTGAATCACTAAGCTGTGCGTCGTCGGGGCAAGTGCGCGAGATGCGCTTGAGGGGCGGCGGCTTGCCACGACAAGAGCGGCAACAAAGAGAGCGATCGAAGGAGATCACAAATGAAACTGGTGACGGCTGTCATCAAGCCTTT
>CAYVFK010000049.1:0-3466 GCA_964450925.1 uncultured Hyphomicrobiaceae bacterium
CCGCTGGCGATCCCGATGCTGATGCAGGTGCGCGCGGAACAGGTGCGCGGGTCCGGCATCGAGGCGCTGCTGGCGCAAGGTGCGCTGCACGAGGAGGCGGAGCGGATGATGGAGGATGCGCGTGCCGCAGCCGGCTGAGAGCGCGGGCGAGCGCGCGCGGATCGAGATCGCATTCGCCGGCGCGCCGCTGGTGCTGGACGCGCGCGGGGCAGCCTATCTACCAAACACCGACACGCTCATCGTCTCCGATTTGCATCTTGAGAAGGGGTCTTATTTCGCCGCGCGCGGGGTTCCCGTCCCAGTGTGCGACACGCGCGAGACACTTGCCCGGCTTTCGGATGTTGTCGCCGTCTACAATCCGGCACAGGTCGTCTGCCTCGGTGACAGCTTTCATGACCGGGGCGCGCGCGGCCGCCTCTGCGCGGATGATCTGGCCGAACTGGCGCGGATCGCGGGCAGGATCGCAGACTGGGTCTGGGTGAGCGGCAATCACGACCCGCACGCGCCGCAAGGGCTGGCAGGCCGCAGTTCATCACGCCTCAAGATTGCCGGACTGACCCTCACGCACCAGCCGGCCACCGTAACGGGCGCGCAGATCATTGGCCACTATCACCCGAAGCTCAAGTTCCGCCTTAAGGGCCACAAGGTCGCGGGGCCGTGTTTCGTCGTGGGCGACGATCTGCTCGTCATGCCGGCCTTCGGCGCGTTTACCGGTGGGCTTCAGGTCACGCGCGACGCGCCATGGCCCGAGCTGCTGGGCCCACATTGGCGGCAATATCTCATCTTCAACAATCAGCTCTGGCCCGTCTCGCCCTGATCACTCGCCAGACGAACAAAATCGCCGATCCGGATGCGCCCCGGCGTGATCACCTCCGCGCCAATCCCGCCATGGTGGCGCACTGCTGAATAGCCGCCCGGCCCAAGGTTTTGCTCCATCCGGCTGCAGGGCGCACAAATTCCGGTGCCGCGCAGTACCGCATCACCAATGCAGAATATGCGCCGCCGCAGGCCCATCAGGTTTATGCCCGACACCGCAATATTCCGGCGTAAAAGCTCCGGCTCAGGCATGTCCCGCCCCAGAAACGCCCCGATGACCGACAAATGCTCCCACTGAATGAGGGTCACGGCGCGCGGCCCGCCCCGCGTCCAGTGATCGCCGACCAATCCGTCCCGCGTAACCTCGACGGCTTCGACAGCCGCGACCTCCGCGCGTCGCGCCGGGCGCAAGCCAATCCAATGGACACGGCCATCCTGCGCCTGCCGGTCCATCATCGCGCGAAGCGGCGTGCCCGGGTTAATCATCGCATCGTTTCTCCAGGCTCAACAGACGTGTTTGGAAGATAGCAACAGCCGCATATCTATGGTCTGCCATCGGCGATAAAAACAACATGCGGCCCTGTTCTTGAGAGAATCTTGAGGGAATCATGACAGATTGGGCTGAGCCCATAATACAGGGCGCCTTCATCTTTCTGGTAAGCTACGCCATGATCACCGACCTGCGCGAGTTGCGCGTGCCCAACTGGGTGCCGCTTTCGATCGCCGGGCTGTTTCTGTTGCAAAGCGTGACGGACGGCGCAAGCGCCCTGCCAATGCATCTGCTGATCGCGGCGGCTGTACTGGTTGCGGGGTTCGCGATGTTTGTGGCTGGGGTCTTCGGCGGGGGAGATGCCAAGCTGCTGTCCGCACTCGCGCTGTGGATGGGCCCAACCAATCTGGTGGCTTTCGCGTTGCTGACGACGCTGCTGGGCGGCGCAACGGCCGTCGTTCTGATCGGGTTGAAGAAACTGCTGATCTTCAATCCTGCATTGGAGAATCATGCGGCGATCGCGCGGCCACTGGCCTGGGCGCGAGCGGGGAAAATTCCCTATGCGGTCCCGATCGGCCTAGCGGCGCTCATGCTCGGCCCAAGCCTGTTCTGATCGCCCGTGTCAGCCGCCAAGCGCCTTCTTGCGGGCTTGATACTCCTCCTCGTCGATCTCTCCGCGCGCGAACCGCTCCCGCAAAATGTCTAGAGCGCGGTCGGACGTCGGGGCCCCGCGCGAAGAACCGCCGCCGCTAAACAGACGCCACAGCCCGATGATCGCCAGCACGACCAGCGTGATCACGAGGATCATCATCACCGGCCCCATCCACCAGCCACCCCAGCCCATCATCGGCATGGTGTGGTCCCAAGGACCACGCCCCGGATCCGCAAACGCGACCGAAGCCGGCGCGAGCCAGACCGCAGCAGCAGCGGCAACAATTTGAGCCTTCATTTTTCCATCTCCGTCTTGCGCGGTCTTTCCACTGAGGGAGAGATGGAGATTCCGGTAACTGGAAGGTCAAGCCATGCGCCTCCGTAACGCAAAAGCCCCGCGCGATGGCGGGGCTCATGGCGATGGGGCAAAGCGTTCAGACTTCCAAGACGCTCAGACTTCCTTATCGATCCAGCTCTTCAGCGTGGTTTTGGGGTGCGCCCCAACCTGCTGGGAGGCAACTTGACCATCCTTGAACATGATCAATGTCGGAATGCCGCGGATGCCGTAGGTCATCGGCGTTTGCGGGTTTTCATCGACATTCATCTTCACGACCTTGAGCTTGTCGCCATATTCCTCCGCCAGTTCCTCCAGAACAGGCGCGATTGTCTTGCACGGTCCGCACCACTCCGCCCAGAAGTCGACAATGACCGGGGTGGATGACTGGAGCACTTCCTGCTCGAACGTGTCGTCGGAGACCTTTGCCGTCGTCATTTTAATCCTTCCTGACTGTGCCGCGGTACGGGCGTTCGCGTCCTCTCAGTCTTTGAGCTAAGCCGGGGCGGGAGAACCGTCAAGAGCCGTCATCGGGACAGGCCGCGTCCAGCGGAATTTCCATCAGCGCGGGTGCGCTTGTCCACAAAACGAAGGCACGCGGGATTTTGCCTGGAAATACGCCCGCGAGCGCGCGGCAGTAAGCGCCAAGTTGAGTGATGTAGCCGCGCGGGACGTCAGCTGCCGAAACGGGCGGGCGCGCATCAGTTTTATAATCGATCACGAGAACGTCATGCGCACGTACGACCAGCCGATCGATGCGCCCGGACAGCCGCGCTGGGCCCACTGGTGTCTGAAGCTCCGCTGCGACTGGGACTTCCGCACGCGAGCCGGGGCCGAACAAATGGGCAAATTCGGGGGCATCGAGTATGGTCAGCGCCGTATCGGCCGCGTCGCGCCAGATCGCGGGGTCATCAACCGCCGCGTTGGCGACAAGCCCATCGGCCTCGGCGCGACGTTGGTCCGGCGCGACTTCCGGCAGACGCTCCAGAAGCAGATGGATGAGCTCGCCGCGAAGGCGCGCGGCTTCCGCCGCGCGATCCGACTGGGACGCTTGCGACCTTTCCTCCTTTGCCGAAGGCCGCATGTCCTTCGCCGAAGCCTCGGCTCTGACTGGCGCGAACAGCCAAGCGGGTGATTCGCCAGTCAGCAACGCCGCAGGTTCCGCAGTTGCCGCC
>CAYVFK010000049.1:3566-10522 GCA_964450925.1 uncultured Hyphomicrobiaceae bacterium
CGCTTCGCCTCGCCCACCGCCCAAACGAGACAGTCGCCGAACTCCGCCGGCGCATCGCGCGCTACGCGGACCACTGGCCCGCCGCCGCGTGCGTTCATCGTGCAGGTGTCCGGCAGGAACACGATCGGCGCTTCCAGCCCCTTCGCCCCGTGCACGGTCATGACACGCACCTGATCCGCGCGCTGCTCCATGTCGCGGCGGACCTCGCTGCCTGCATCGCGCAGCCAGGCAAGAAAGCCTTGAAGGCTAGCGGGTCCGGTCTCCTCATAGGCCAGCGCCAGATTGAGGAACTCGTCGATCGCGTCCGCTGCTTCCGGCCCGAGCCGGGCAATCAGCCGCGTGCGCGCACCGTCTCGGTCCAGCACGCCCGCGTAGAACTCGAAGGGCCGCAGGCTCAGGGCCTCCTCCCGCCAGCACGCCAGCCGCGTCTCCGCCGGCGCAAAACGCGGCGCATCCCCCGCCGCCTCTTCCAGCGCTTCCCACAGGCTGTCCTCGCGTTCATGCGCCAGCGTAAAGAGGTCGTCTTCCGAAAGCCCGATGAGCGGGCTTTTCAGCACGGCCGCAAGCGACAGATCGTCGCCGGGCAGCAGCAGCGCATCGCCCAGCGCCAACAGGTCCATGATTGCGAGTTGGTCGGTCAGGCGCATTCGGTCCGCCCCGGCCACGGGTATGCCCCGGCTTTTCAGCGCGTCAATCATCGGCGCGGCGAAGGGCTGGCGCTTGCGCACGAGAATGAGGATATCGCCCGCGCGGATCGGGCGGCCCTCGGAATGTAGCCATTCGCCGTCATCGAGCCACGACTTGATCCGGTCGGCGATGCGCGCAGCCAGACGGTCCACGGCTTCGGTTTCCGCCATCGGCTCATCCAGCGGCGCGAAAGCGTCGGCTTCCGCGCGCTCTGGAGGTTTCATCACAGGCCACACCTCGACCAGCCCCGCCTCCGCCTCCCGGTGGACCTCATGGGCGACCTCAGCGCGCGCGCCGATATGCGCGCCGAGCCCATTTGCCCCGCCGAACACCAGATCGACCGCCTGCAAAACCGGTGCGACCGTGCGGAACGAGCGTGTAAGCGGCACATCTTGCCAGAGCAAGCGCGCGCCTTCGGCCCGGCTACGGAACGCTTCGCCCAGGGCGCTAAAATGCTCCGGCGCGGCGCCCTGGAAGCCGTAGATCGACTGCTTCTCATCGCCAACCGCGAAGAGCGAGCGACCGGCCTCTCGCGCGCCTTCACCGGCGAAGAATTCCTCCGACAGCAGTTCGGCGACGCGCCACTGCGCGCGCGAGTTGTCCTGCGCCTCGTCAATCAGCAGATGGCCGATGCCCCCATCAAGCCGGTAGAGCACCCATGCCGAGCCGTGCTGGAGCAGCGAGACCGTGCGGTCGATCAGATCATCATAGTCGAGGGCGCCATCGGCCTGCTTGCTGGTCTCGTAGCGCTGGATGACCGCATCCGCGAGCGTGAACAGGGCCGCGCTGGCCCGCGCGGTCTCCAGCGCGATGCGCGTCTGGTCCAGGTCTGCGAAGCGGTCGCGCGCGGCGCGCAGCGCCTCGGCTGCATCGGGCGCGGCGGCAATGACGGCGTTGCTGGGGAACCCCTTATCGGCGCGCGGCTTGCCGTCGCTTTTTCTCAGCAACGCTGCGCGAAGTGCGTTAATGCGGGCTTCACCGCTCGCAGCGCGCGCGGTCTCGGCAAGTTGGTCAGCCAATTTCGCGTCGTTCTTGCCGCCCTGCGCGAGCGCAGCGCGGATGCGCGCGATATCATCACCCCTGAGAACTTCGGCCTGCGCCTGCACCACCGCTTCCAGATCAGCGTCCGCCGGCGCGCCCAGCGCCTCAGCGATCATCGCCTCCAAGGGCCGGTCCCCAGATTCAGCAGCGCGCATCATCTGGCGCAACGCCAGCCGCTCGCGCAGCACCGCACCCAACAGCGCCTCGACATCATCCTCGCGCGCCAGCCCTGCGACCGTCTCCAGCGCCTGCCCCAGCGGGCTATCCAACGCGCCTGCCGCCTGTTCCAGCGCTGCAGTCATCGCCGCGCGCATCCGCCCGCGCGAATCCGCCTCCGCCAGCACGGAAAAGCCGGGCGCGACGCCTGCCTCCAGCGGGAACTGCCGCAGGATACGCTCGCAAAACGCGTGGATGGTCTGGATGCGCAAGCCGCCCGGCGTGTCAAGCACATGCGCGAACAGCCGACGCGCCCGCGCCGTCTCCTCGGGGGTCGGCGCGCGGTCCAACAGCTTCGCCAGCCGCCCGTCGAGATCGCCCGGCGCAGTCACCGCCCATTCACCCAGAGCGCTGGTCAGCCGGCCCGCCATCTCCGCCGCCGCAGCCTTGGTGAAGGTCAGACAGACGATCCCTTCGGGCGCAGCCCCCGCGAGCAGCAGGCGCAGGACGCGCTGGACGAGCACATGGGTCTTGCCGGTGCCTGCATTCGCCCGCACCCAAGCGCTCGCGGCGGGATCGGCGGCGCGGGCCTGCAGGGCTTCGGTGCGGCTCAAGGCTTCGCTCATTCGCCCTCCCCGCCGCGCCATTCGCCGACGCGCGCCAGATGCGCATATGGGTCGAAATCCCACAGCGCCTTGAAGGCGGGGCGCTGCATCGCCGTGTAGGGCGTAGCCGGATCATCGAAGCGCGCGATCAGCGCCGCCAGCTTCTCCCGCGCGGCCTCAGCAAGCATCTGCGGATCGTTCAGCGGCTTTTCATCGCCCGCCTCGCGTCCGCCCGACGCAGAGATATATGACAGGGCACCGAGCGAAGGCGGCTCGCTCGCAGGCAGCTCGAACCCGCCCGAGAAAGCAATCAGCCCCTCCAGCGGCAACTGTGGCGATTGCAGCCGCTCGGCGGCGCGACGGCGGGCATCCACGCTGCCGGTCTTGTAGTCGTAGACTGCGACAGCGCCATCGTCGCGCAGGTCGATACGGTCAGCGCGCGCGCTCAGTTCGAAGCCACCGCCCGGCGCATCGAGGAGCAGCCGCCCAGGCACCTCGCTCAAGCTCCGGCGCACGCCAGCGCGCCGTGCGGCTTCCGTCTGCGCGAACCAGTCCGCAAAGCGGGCAAAGCGTGGCCGCCAGAATGCGCGCACACGCGGGAATGCGCCCCATTCGGCCATCAGCGCGTCGGCAATCGTCATAAGCTCGCCAGCGACGTCCTCAGGCAGCGTCGCCGGGAAGCGTTCTGTGAAGACGCCCAGCGCGGCGTGAATGATCTGCCCGCGATGGCGATCATCCGGCCCCTCGGCAAGCCCCGGCACCGACTCCAGCCTCAGGATATGCTTTGCATAGATCGCATAAGGGTTGGCGAGCCACCGCTCGACATCCGACACGCTCATCCGGCGCGGGCGCGCCTGCGCAGGCGGGCGCGGCGCGGGCGGTCCAGTTGGCGGCTCAGGCTCAGCAGCCGACCGCGCGTTGACCCAATCCAGCCAGGGCTGTGCGGGCTTGAGCCGGTCGGCCAATCCCAGCGCATCGGCCAGCAACCGCAGCCGGGACACCCAACGGCTCGGCACGCTCGGCGCGCCGTCAGCCTTGAGCGCACGGGTGAGAAGCACTTCCGGCGCGGCCAGCGCTTGGGCGAAATCATGAGCCGACAGCCCGGTCTGGCGCTCAGGTTCCGGCAGGCCCAGCGCAGCACGCATCTGGCGGTTGAGCCATGGCCCAGCTTGCGCGGCGCGTGGCCAGGCGCCCTCGTTCAACCCCCCGAGGATCAGCCGGTCGACATGTTGCAAGCGCGCCTCCAGCGGCCCCCAGATGAACAGTCGCGGATGCGCGCCCGGCTCGCTCTGGATCGCCCTGCGCCGCACCAGGCCAGCGAAGAAGCCCGGATAATCCGTCGGTGAGATCTCCGGCACGATCCCGTCCGGCGCGCCGCGCGCCAGAGCGTCGAGCAATTCAGCCATTGCCTCGCCAGCCGCATCGGCCCACAGCGCTGGCGCATCCGGCCCATCGGCAAGCGTCTCGGCCACCGCGCGGTGGGCCTGCGCGTAGGTTTGGACAGCGGCGTGGCTGGCCAGCGAGGTCAGCGGCGCTAAGGCGGCCTCAAGTCGATCCACAAGTTCCGCCGCACTTCCTGCCTCAGTTGCGCGCTCAAGCGCCGGACGCAAACCATCCAGCCCGCCCGCGAACCAGGGCTGGCGCAATACGGCAAGCTCAAGCGCCGCCACGCGCCCGCTCACTTCTTCCGGTGGCCAGCCAAGGCGCAGAAACGGATGCTTGAGCAATGCCAGCAGGGTCACAGCGTCCGCTTCTGCCGAGACGCGCGCGATCAGCGCCATGAAGCGCCCCACCAGCGTCGCGCCGAGCGGCTCGCCCGCGCTATCGGCGACGTCGAGCCGCCAGGTCTGCAAAGCCGCGCGCACGCGCCGGGCCAGCGCCCGGTCGGGCGTCACCAGCGCTGCGGTCCTGCCCGGCCTCTCAACCATCTCGCGCATCATCAGCGCGATTGCCTCGGCTTCGATGTGCTGATCGGGCGCCTCCAGCAGGCTGATGCCCTCTAGCGCGCAGACCATCGCGGCGCGGTCCGCACCCGCAAGAAAGTCTGGCCATCTTTCCGCCGTCTCCGCCGGGCGCATCACCTCGCTGACCATCAGACTGCGCGGCGTCTC
This sequence comes from uncultured Hyphomicrobiaceae bacterium, assembly GCA_964450925.1. Classification (GTDB taxonomy): domain Bacteria; phylum Pseudomonadota; class Alphaproteobacteria; order Rhizobiales; family Rhodomicrobiaceae; genus Dichotomicrobium. The sequence continues at coordinate 8,167 of CAYVFK010000049.1, forward strand.
CCGCTTACCAGCCAGCACGGTGACGTCTCTGCGCGTAACGCCCAGCGCCTCCAGAAGCCGCGCCAGCCCCGCCTGCGGATGCTGCGGGCACTGCGCCAGAGCGGTCCAGCTTTGGGCATCCAGCACCTGATCCAACCCCGGCAAAACGATCGCTCCGGCGCGCAGGTCCATGACCGTTTTCATGAGCGCGGCGGTGGCGGGCACGCTGCCGGTTGACCCGGCGATGATCACCGGCTTGTCCGGGTTCGCCGCCATCTGCTCGGCCTCGCGCGCCAGCAGGAGATTTCGCCGCGCCACAGGATCGAGCAGGCCGCGCTCGCGAAGATGCTCCGGCCATTGGCGCGTCACGATGCTCAGGAACTGCGACGTACGCTGCCAGTGCTCAGCCATTTCTTCGGGCACGCATTCGTCAATGCGCTCCAGATTGACGCCTTCGAGCTGCGCGGTATCGAGCAGCGCCATCAGCTCCAGCGCCAGTTCCCCCGCCGCAGCGGCGGAGATCGCTTGATAGCCCGTTTCATCAGGTGATGCGGCTGTGGCGCGCGACCAGCGCTGCACGAGCGCGGTGAGCGTCAGCCAGCGCTGCATTTCCGGCACAGCCGCCTCGATGTCCGGCGCCGCGTCCTGATCGGCGGGCGGCGCAAGCTCATCCACCGCGCCCAGTGGGCGGATTTGCGGTAGCAGCAGCGCGCCGCCCGGCGCTTCAGCCAGCAGCGCATCGCGCAAACCCGTGCAGGCCCGGCGCGTTGGCAAGTAGATGGTGGTGTCGGCCAGCGCGAGGGGTTCGGGCGGTCGTCCACCCGCGCGCGGCAGGTCGCCGCTCAGAATTGCACGAGCGAGGTCGGCCAAAAAGGGGCGCTCAGGCGCGATTGTGAACAGCGCGGGATGCGTGTTGGCCATCACCCTCAGGCGGCCCTGTCGCGCAGGCGCCGCTCGGCGGCGTCCAGCGCCTCAGGCGTGCCAATATGCATCCATTCGCCTGTCAGCGTTGTGCCGAAAATCCGACCGCGCGCCATGGCCCGGTCCCATAGCGGATTGAGCGAGAATGCGCCAACGGGGCTTGCAGCAAACAGGCGCGGATGCGCGATGGAAACCCCGGCGAACACGTATGGCGTGGTCTGGCCCTGCACGCGGCGTGTCAGCCGGCCATCTCCGCCCAGCAAGAAGTCGCCCCGGCCGCCATAGCCGAGGCTTGCTTCCCTCTCGGCCAGCAAGAGCAGCGCATCCATGCGCTCAGGCTCCCAGAGGCCCGCAAGGCGGGTAAGGTTGGGTTCGCCCTCCTCGATCCAGATCGAGTCGGAATTGTGGATCAGGAAACCCTGCCGCCCCAGCCGGTTCAGCGCCTTCTTCACGCCGCCGCCGGTGTCGAACAGCGCGCCGCGTTCGTCCGAGATACCGATGTCCGGCGGTCCCGCGCGCTCCTGTAGATGCGCCTCCAGCACGTCCGCAAGATAGTGCACATTCACAATAGCGTGGCGAACCCCCGCCTCGGCCAGCCGATCGAGCACATGGTCAATCAGCGGCTTGCCAGCAAGGCGCACCATCGGTTTCGGCATTGTCTCCGTCAGCGGGCGCATCCGCTTGCCATACCCCGCAGCTAGCACCATCGCCGTATCGATCATTGCCGCCCCAATACCGCACCTTGTCAATGTCCCGCGCCGGCAATCGCGATTGCCTGCGTATCCACCCGCCCCGGCAGATGGCGCACATACCACGCGCGCAGAGGCGCAAGCGCGGGATGCTGCAGGTCGCGCTCCAGATACGCCCGCACGCGCGGCAGATGCTCAAGATAGGCCTGTTTGCCATCGCGCACCGCCAGCCGAGTAAAGATGCCGAGGATCTTGGTGTTGCGCTGTGCGCCCAGCAGTGCATAGGCACGCGCGAAAGCATCAGCGTCAAAATCACCATTACGTTCAGCCTTGGTGCAGTAATGGGCGTACAGCGCCGCTTCGACATCCGGCGGAACAGTCAACCGCGCATCCTGCAGCAGCGAAACGAGATCATAGGCCGGGTGGCCGATCACCGCGTCCTGAAAGTCGATAACACCGAGTGGCCCGCGCGGATCTCCCGGCATCAGCGCCAGCAAATTGGGCGAGTGGAAGTCGCGCAACACAAGACCGCTGTCCTGCGTGGCCAGCCATGCGAATTGCGCCTCCCACAGTGCCGCGAACTCACCACGCGCAGCCTGATCCACATTTGCCCCGTTCATGAAAGGCAAGAACCAGTCGAGCAACAGCGCTGTCTCTGCATGGAGCGCGCGCTTGTCGTAATCAGGCAGCCGGTGGGTGCGTTCACCCGCGATGGGGATGTCGCGCAGAATGTCTGCGCGTCGCAAACGCACCAGCAGATCAACCGC
>CAYVFK010000050.1:0-10502 GCA_964450925.1 uncultured Hyphomicrobiaceae bacterium
GCATGTCGCTCGACGCCGCCGCTGTCGATCTCTCGCACGCCTTCGATTACGGCCAGGGCTATGTCGCGCTGTCGCGGGTGCGCTCGCTGGAGGGGCTGCATCTCGCCGGGTGGAACGAGCGGGCGCTGCGCGTCCACCCCGATGCGTTGGCCATGGACGAAGAGTTCCGGCACGCCTCGGAGGCGGCGCTCGCCACCCACCGCAAGCTAGAGCGCGCCGAGGTCAGACGGCTGCATGATGAATTTGTCCGCGACGCTGGCGGCGAGATGCGCGCGCCCGCCGCACCGCGCACGGGCAAGAGTTTCACCGACATCCGCAAGACCCATGCCAAGGCCTATCAGCCGTGGAGCCGCGACGAGGAAGATCGGCTGCGCTCCTATTTCGAGAACGGCACGCCGATCAGCCAGATCTCCGAGACACTGGGGCGCAAGCCGGGCGCGATCCGCTCGCGGATGCGCAAGCTGGGGCTGATCTCGTGAGCGCCGACCTCACGGCGCTGGTGCGCTCGCCGTTCGCGCGGCTGCGGGCGCTGCTGGAAGGCATATCGCCCGGCGCTGACCCGATCGACATGAGCATCGGCGCGCCGCGCCACCCAGCGCCTGAGTTTATCGGCGAGATTATCCGTGCTCATACCTCAGACTGGCAGCTCTATCCACCGATTCGCGGCACGGACGCCTTGCGTGGGGCGATTGCGGACTGGCACGCGCGGCGATATCCGCCGTTGGCGGGGCAGGTCGATCCGGAGGCGCACATCCTGCCGCTATCCGGCTCGCGCGAAGGGTTGGTGTCTGCGACGTTTTTGGCTTTGGCACGCCGGCCAGAGGCCAAGCGGCCTGTTGTGCTGATCCCTAACCCGTTCTATCAGGCCTATGCGGCGGGTGCGCTTGTTGGCCGCGCCGAGCCGCGGTTCGTGCCAGCAACGGAGCTGACCGGCGGCTTGCCTGACTTCGGCGCGGTGCCAGACGACGTTCTGGCGCGCACGGTCGCGATCTTTCTTGCTTCGCCTGCGAACCCGCAGGGAGTGATCGCCAGCCGGGCTTATCTGCGCGGCCTGATTGCTCTCGCGCGGCGCTTCGACATTATGCTTTTTGTCGATGAGTGCTACTCCGAAATCTACGCAGATGCGCCGCCGCCCGGCGCGCTGGAGGTGGCGGTGCAGACCGGCTCCTTCGCCAATGTGCTCAGCTTCAATTCGCTGTCGAAGCGCTCGAACGTGCCTGGGCTGCGCTCGGGCTTTTGCGCGGGCGACGCGGACTTCATCTCGCGCTTTGGTGCGTTTCGCAACGTGGCCTGCCCGCAGATGCCGCTGCCAGTGCAGCACGCGTCGGCCGCGCTGTGGGCGGACGAGCGCCATGTCGAGGCGAGCCGCGCGCTTTATCGCGAGAAGTTCGCGCTGGCCGAAACGATCATGGGCGTGGCTCCGCCAGATGGCGGTTTTTTCCTCTGGCTCGATGCGAGCGCGCTGGGCGGCGGGGAAGCGGCGGCGCTGCGCCTGTGGCGCCAGGCGGGCGTGAAGGTTGTTCCCGGTGCGTATCTGGCGATGGAAACAGATCAGGCGATTCCCGGTGCGGAGCGCATCCGCATTGCCCTGGTTGGTAACGTCTTCGACGCCCGCGACGCGCTTGAGCGGATTGCACGGATTGTCGATCGATAACAGGAAACGCCAGTTTTGCCGCTTGCTGGAAACCATTTGGTAACCCTGTGCTGGCAGCTTCTTACCGCGCGTTTACGTTTAACCGCCGCGCGGGCTGTAGCGGACAGCGAGCGGAGTCATGGCCACTTACACAGTTACCAGACAATCTCGGCGCTTTTTGCCGCCTTCGGTGGAAGCCGCACTTATTCGGCTGTCCCGCCGTGCCTTGGGCGTTGCAGTACTGGCGCTGGCGCTAGCCGGCTGGGCGAGCCTGCTGAGTTGGTCGGTTGCCGACCCGAGCCTCAACCACATGACCGAGCAGCCGCCAGCGAACTTGCTAGGCGCCTACGGCGCGGCGGTCGCTGACTTGCTGATTCAGTCGCTGGGGCTGGCCGCAGTGGCGGCGTTTTTGCCGATAGCCGCGCTCGGATTTCGCCTGGCGGCTGATTATCCCGCCGGACCGTTGCGGCTGATGACGGTGCTTTGGCTGCTGGCCACTGCGCTTATCGCAATTAGCCTGAGCCCGCTGCCCGCGCCCGAGACATGGCCGTTAGCGCATCGGCTTGGCGGGATCATCGGCGATTTCCTCATGGTCGGGGGCGTCCACGCGCTCGGCTTCGCGCCCGATGAACTCGCCCAGGCGGTGGCGGCTGGCGTCGCCGGGCTGGCGGGGGTGGCATCGCTGACCGGGGCGTGTGGACTGGGCCCACGCGATCTGGCCGTGTTGCTGCGTAGCGAACGCAGCGCGCGCGCGCCATCGGGCACGGGCATTGCCGAGGTCTTGCGCCGGCTGGGGCAGGAAGACGAGAATGCGCAGGAGCCTGAGGGGCCACGCGAGTTCTGGATGGATCAGGGTTGGACTGCTGCGCAATCCGGCCACAAGGGTGGCGACGCGCGAAAAAACCGACGCCTGCTGCGGATTGGCCGCAAGCGCCAAGAGCAAGAGGGCCACGAGCATGAGCGCCACGAGCAGGAGGGCCATGAGCCGGAGGGCTATGAGCAACGGGGGCAACAATGGCGGCGAAAAGAGCCGGCGTTAAGCGCCGAGCCATTTCTGGCGGCCGAGCCGATAGACATTGATGCGCGGATCGAGCCGTTCTTCGCTTCGCTCAAGCCCGCGGCCCCTGCGCGCCACGCGCCAGAAACAGCCGACGAGATATGGGCGGCGCATTACCGCGCACATCAGGCCGCACATGTGCCGCAGCCGCAGCCCGCGCCGCAGCCGTCCCGCCCCAGCCCGACGCCTGGCCCTGCCCCAACAGCCCAATACGCACCATCGCGTCCCGCGCCGCGCGTGACTTTCGCGCTGCCGTCAACGGGGCTGCTGACCCAGGCATCTGGTGCGCGGCCGCAAGCGGCCCTGAGCGATGAGGAACTCACCGCGCGGGCGGAACAGCTTGAAGGTACCCTGCGCGACTTCGGCGTGAAGGGTGAAATTACCGAGGTTCATCCCGGCCCGGTCATTACTCTATACGAATTGCGCCCGGCGCGGGGGACGAAATCTGCGCGGGTTATTGGCCTGTCGGACGACATTGCCCGGTCAATGGGTGCAGTCTCCGCTCGCGTTTCGGTGATTCCAGGGCGCGACGCGCTCGGCATCGAGCTTCCGAACGAAAAGCGCGAGACGGTTTACTTGCGCGCGCTGCTGGAGACGGCTGAATTCCGCAACAGCCAGGCCAAGCTGGCCCTGGCGCTTGGCAAGAGCATCGGCGGCGCGCCGGTGATCGTTGATCTGGCGCGGATGCCCCATCTGCTGGTTGCGGGGACGACCGGTTCAGGCAAATCGGTGGGCATCAACGCGATGATCCTGTCGCTGATCTACCGGATGCCGCCCGACCAGTGCAAATTCATCATGATCGACCCGAAGATGCTGGAGCTGTCGGTCTATAACGGCATCCCGCATCTGCTGACGCCGGTCGTGACCGACCCGAAAAAGGCGGTCGTCGCGCTGAAATGGACAGTCGCGGAGATGAATCGGCGCTATGAACTGATGCATAAGGTCGGCGTACGCAACATCCAGGGCTACAACCAGCGCGTGGCCGAGGCGCGTGCGCGGGGGGATGTGCTCGGTCGCACGGTCAACACCGGCTATGACGAAGCGACTGGCCAGCCGATTTATGAGCACGAGGATATCGACGCCGAGCCGATGCCCTACATCGTCGTGGTGATCGACGAGATGGCGGACCTGATGATGGTCGCGGGCAAGGACATTGAGTTCGCGGTCCAGCGCCTGTCGCAGATGGCGCGCGCCGCTGGCATCCACGTCATCATGGCGACGCAGCGCCCGAGCGTCGATGTTATCACCGGTACAATCAAGGCGAACTTCCCCAGCCGAGTCAGTTTTCAGGTCACCTCGAAGATCGACAGCCGCACGATCCTTGGCGAGCAGGGCGCGGAGCAGCTGCTGGGCGCGGGCGACATGCTGCATCTGGCGTCAGGCGGTAGGGTGACGCGCGTACACGGACCGTTTGTTACCGATCAGGAGCTGGAGAAGGTGGTGCATCACCTGAAGCAGCAGGGCGCGCCGGAGTATCGCGCCGATGTGCTGGAGGCGCAGGACGATCCCGTCGATCCGCGTCTGAGCACCGACGCCAAGCCCTCAGGCGACGACCTGTTTGATGAGGCCGTCGAGATCGTCCGCCGCGACCGCCGCGCCACCACGAGCTATTTGCAGCGCCGCCTCGGCATCGGCTATAACCGCGCGGCGTCAGTGATCGAGCGGCTGGAGGACGAAGGCATCGTCGGCCCGCCAGGACGTGGGGGCAAACGCGAAATTTTGATCGGCGAGGCCGAGGACGCGTGAGTTTTTCGCGGTGATGTCTCCAATTGGACGCTTTTGTGTTCCAAGTGCCCGACAAACGACGTGATCGGCGCGGCGCCCGCGCGATGATTGCGCAGCGGTGCATCAACAGGATAACGAATTGGGGTGAATGATGAGGGGACGTTTTGCGGCTTCGGTTTTATGGCCCGCCGGGCGCGTGTTGAGCGCCGGTATTTTGGCGATCGTGGCATTGAGCCTCGCGCCCGGATCAGTACAGGCTGGCTCCTCCTCGCACGCCAAGACCACGCCCGGCACGCAAGAGGCCAGCTCCGTACCGGCCAGCACAGCGGCTAATGAGGAAGCTGCGTCCAAGCCTGAGGCCCGGCCGGCGGAAAAGACTTCCAGAGATGAGCCGGCTTCCGGGGCAGGTGAGAGCCCAGCTTCGAGCGCGCCGCAGCAAGCCACATTGAGCCCCATCGGCGGAGCGTGGGAGACCGAGACGCTGGTCCGTCCCGAGGCCGCTGATGAAGAGATCACCGACCAAGAAGCGCTGTCGATCATTGAGCGTGTCGACGCCTACTTCAACAATCTTGGCGAGATGAAGGCCGATTTTGTTCAATTCGATGCAAACAATGATCGCAAGACTGGAGATTTCTACTTCCAACGGCCCGGCAAAGTTCGGTTTGACTACAATCGCCCGAGTCGCATGAAAATCATATCCGACGGCGAATACCTGGCCGTGGAAAACCATGATTTGCGCACGGCTGACCGCTATCCGCTGGAGTCGACGCCGTTCAAGCTGCTGCTCTCCGAAGAGGTGAATTTGCTGCGTGATGCGCGCATCCTCGCGATCGACCGGGGCGAAGACGTGCTGATCCTGACGCTGGAGGACAAGGCTGGCGAGTCTGCCGGCCAGATTCGGCTGTTCTTCCGCACGGATCCCGAGCTTGAGTTGGCCTCATGGATCATCACCGATGCACAGGGTGTGGATACCCGTGTGGACATTGCCGAACTCGAACGCGATGTGCAGCTCTCCGCTGAACTGTTCGAGTTTTCGGATATCGGCCTGCCTGATTTCAGCCGGTAAGGACAGGGGCGGCGCCCGGCCGCCCCGCCCATGTGGTCAGTTCCCGTGCTGATGGTCGGTGCCGTGGCTGTGGCCTGCGCCGGCCTCGCGTTCCTCAATCGCTAATTCGACCTCAAGCGTGCCAGCTTCCTCAAATGTGAGTGTGAGGGGCAGAGTCTGGCCTTCTGTCAGAGGCTGCTTCAGGCCAATCAGCATCACATGCAATCCGCCCGGCTCAAGCTTGACGGTTTCCCCGGCGGGCAGCGGCACGCCGCCTTCAAGCTGGCGCATGCGCATCACGCCATCGGTCATCGACATGGTGTGTAGCTCCACCGCGTTGCTGACTTCTGCGGTAGCTGCAAGGAGAGTGTCATCCATCTCTCCGCTGTTGGTGATGGTCATGTAGGCGGCGCCGTTCGGTACGCCTTTCAGAGACGGCTTCGCCCAAGGGTTGTCGATCGTAAGATCGCCGAGGCTGTAGTCCTGCGCATGGGCGGGCGAGCCGAATGCGCACAGGGCCGCAGCCGCCAGAATGTAAACGAGGGTTTTCATGTCTGTGTTCCTTCGCAAATGAGTCGTTGGGACACTGCGGCTGCCGGCGCGGCGAGATGCGCCGCTGACCTGAAAGGCCGGGTTCCAACGTGTCCGGGTTCCAACTTCTCTGAAACGGGATTGTTTTAATTCGCTGTGGCGTGTCAGCTGCGGGGCGGCGCGCGGCTGTTTGCAACTTGCGGCTGGCGATCCGCCGGCCATTGGTCGTGCGCCCGCGCGCGATGCCGGTTGGCGCGCAAGCCGGGCGGGTCGATGTCCGCCGCGGGCGGCAGCACCGATCCAGCAGCCTGATGATTGCTGGCGCAGACGGAACACGTCCGATTGTCCTGAGTGTCCGGTTGGCCTGGCGCTTGATCAGGAAAGTCTGCTGGCAGAGCGCCAGCGCCGTAGGCCGAACAGATGGCGGGCGCAAATGCACTGTCGGGCGCGGCGGCCGCGAACGCCAGATGCGCGCTGCCCACCACCCCCTGATAGATCAGCGACGCCACGATCAACGCCCGAAGCAGACCGTGGCACAGCTCCTGGCCTTCATCCCAAACGCGGTGCATAACTGATTGCCTAGCACAAGGGACGGGGCGTCTCCAGCGAGCAGGACGACGCAGCGCTGAACGCCGAGATGGCGGATTTGGGCGTGAGTGCAAGACTTCAGCAAACGCCGGCTGGCGAGCGCCACAATTCTTCCATACGCGCCGTATTCTTAACAAGTTCGCGGAGGTTTGCTCTGGCAAGCTGTTTCGGTTGGCTGCGCGAACTAAAGGCAGTTGTCTTCGTTTCGAAAGGGCATGCCCTGTCCATCGTGTTATCCGTGTCAAATCGGTGAATACGCGCGAAAGCATTTGGACGAATTCACCGGTCACGAACAAAATTCAGTTCCTGGTTCCAGGGAGAATGTCATAATGACAGTATGGACTTCGCTCGGAAGATTAATGTTCGCAGCCGTTGCCTCGCTGAGCGGCGTCCTCGCGGGGGGGCTGCCGGCCGCTGCGCAGACAAACGCCGACTTCCAAGAGATGGTCGAGCGGGTGAACCAAGGGACAGTTCGCGTCATCTCCGGCGGGATCGGCGGTACCTACATCCGGATAGCGACGGATCTGGCGTCGGTGCTGAATGACGGTGAGCGGCTGCGTGTGCTGCCGATCGTGGGGCAGGGCTCGCTCCAGAACATCACCGATCTCCTTTATCTCAGGGGTATCGACATCGGCATCGTGCAGTCGGACGTGCTCAGCTTCATCAAGCAGCGCAACATGTACCCCGGCGTTGAGGAGCGGATTGCTTATATTACCAAGCTATATAATGAAGAGCTTCATGTGGTTGGCGGGCCAGATATTGGCGGTCTTCGCGACCTCGCGGGCCGCAAGGTGAATTTCGGCGTGGAGGGCAGCGGCACGGCCATGACCGCCGAAACTGTTTTCCAGAGCCTCGGTCTCGACGTCGAGCCGGTCTATCTCGATCAGCCGCTCGCCCTTCAGAAGATCAGGGATGGCGAGATCGCCGCCACCATCTACGTCGCCGGGAAGCCGGCCAGCGCGATTGCGGATTTGAGCCAGGATGAAGGCTTCCGGCTGGTGCCTGTTGATTACGACCCGGCGCTGCAGGAGGCTTATCTGCCGACCACCTTCACCAATGAGGATTACCCCGGCCTGGTGCCGCAAGCTGCGCCGGTGCGAACTATCGCCGTCGGCGCGGTGATGGCAGTTTATGACTGGAACCCGGAGGGTGAGCGCTACGCCAAGGTAGAGCGCTTTATCAACGCGTTCTTCTCCAACTTCGACAACTTTCTGCAAGCGCCGCGGCATCCAAAATGGCGGGAGGTCAATTTGGCCGCCGAGCTGCCCGGCTGGACGCGCTTCGCCCCAGCGCAGGAATGGCTGGACCAGAACCGTCAGACGGCATCGACCGAAGTGCGCGAGCAGTTCAACGCTTTCCTCGTGGAGCAGACTGGCGCGACCCAGCTTTCAGAGGACGATAAAGACGCACTGTTTTCCGAGTTTGTCAGATGGCGTCAGGACCGTCAGAGTGCGCAGGGTCAGTGAGTTGATCTGGTGCTCGCAACGGCGGTGGGCTGCCCGGTATTGCGGATGCGTTGAGCAGACTAACGGACGGGCATGACAATGCGACACGCGTTCACGACAGCGCGAAATTGACGAGGTGACGCCGTGACACAGGGCCGGGCGATAAGCAGGACGAGCGCGCGTCGCCGAAACGCGTTTTGCTACAGCGCCCATGAGATGGCGAAAGCTCTGGCCGCAGCCGCGATGGGTGTCTGCTTCATCTTCCCCGCGGCCGGAATTGCCGCGACCCCGGCCTCGTCACTCGTCCTTGCCGCGCCCTACGGGTCGCCTGCCCCATCCCCTTTCCATGCCAGTCGCCTGGCCGACCGGGCGATCCCCGGTGCGCTTGATCTCCAGCCGATCATCGTCGCTCAGCAGAGCGGTTTTTTGGTGAACGACATTTCTGGCCCTCCGGCGGAACCGCTGCCGCTTGAAATCGACCTACCGCCGGAAAACGGCGACCTGTTCCGCGTCATCATGGTTCGTGGTCTGCCGAAAGGGTTCAAGCTGAGCGGGGGCGTGTCACTCGACGACGCCTGGGCTCTGTCGCCGGCTGAGATAAATGGCATATCGTTGATTGCGCCGGCAGACTACCAGGGGGCGTTCTCCATGGAGGTCCTGTTTATCCGTGGCAACGGCGAAGAGCGCGAGCAGCAGATCGTCAATGTGCGGATCAGTCCGGAGCCAGAGCCGCAGGGCGATGCAACTGGCGCCGCGCAGGCACCACCCACCGCGGCACAAGCGACCAACCAGCCCACGATTCCTCCTGAGATGCAGGCATCAATGTTCGACCGTGCCGAACGCATGATGGCAGGCGGAGATATCGTCGGCGCGCGCTTGATCTTGAGCTATCTTGCGGACCAGGGCTTAGCGGGGGCCGCATTTGCGATGGGCCAGAGCTACGATCCCGGCTTCTTGCAAGAGATCTACGTGCGCGGCGAGGACCCATCCAACGTCGACTTAGCCCGTGAGTGGTATCGCCGGGCCGCACAGATGGGCAGCGAGGACGCGCGCTCACGCCTCACAGCACTGGAATAGTGGCGCGAGGCCGCCGGTGGGCTGGACACACCCGGCGCGTTGACATTAGCGCGTTCGCCACGTATCTGATTAGGCAATCGAGATGCGCTGCAAGATCGCGGTCACAATGCTATTGCGAGCGGAACAATGAAAGTCAGAAACTCAATCAAATCGTTGCGTAAGCGCCACCGCGACAATCGTCTGGTCCGGCGCAAAGGCCGCATTTATATCATCAACAAGACGAATCCTCGCTGCAAGGCGCGCCAAGGTTAAACGCGCGGCTGCTCGCTGGACATTTGGTCCGCGCAGCTTTCGGTGTTAGATTGCCGAGCATGACCGTTAAAAGTTTGCGCCTGTCCCATACACTCGTGGTTACGGCGGTGATTGCGATGCTGTTGTCGCCGACGATCGCGGCGGCGCAGCCGAATGAACCTGGCCCAGTACCGCCGCCTGCCGCGGAGAGCGAGGGCATCGACGCCGAATCGATTGTGGACCCGGAAGAGATCGCTCCGGATCGTGAGGTATTGCTCGATACGCTTTATCAGCGGTTGCAGCAGGCCGAAACGCCGGAACTTGCGCAGGCGGTCGCTCAAAGCATCCAGCGCGTGTGGCGCTCAAGCGGAAGTCCAACCGCCGACTTGCTTTTGGCGCGCGCCATGTCGCTGATCAGCGCGCAAGAACATACGCTCGCGCTGGCTATCCTCGATACGGTTGTCGTGGCGCAACCGGAGTTCGCCGAAGGCTGGAGCCAGCGCGCCATGGTGCATTTCCAGCGACGCGATTTCGGGTCCGCTCTTAGCGACCTGCGGCGGGTGCTCACGATCGAGCCTCGGCATTTTCGCGCCATGCAGGGCGTGGCCGTCATCCTTAACGAGTTCGGCGAGAAAGAGCGTGCGCTGCAAGCCTACCGCCGCGTTCTTGACGTATATCCGCTGAAGCAAGAAGCGCGCGACGCTGTCGAGGAACTTCGACGCGAAGTCGAGGGGCAGGATATCTGACGCTGCCCCACGCGCCGCGCCCTGAGGTTCCACAGGTCAGGCCGCTTGGCGCGCCCGAGGCCATAACTTGGTGCGCCGGGAGAAGTGGCGGCCCATACCGAGCTACCGCGCGCCGCGCCGACTGGCATCATCCGACTGAGGGAGAATTCATTGAGCAGTAGCGCAGCCCAACGTTTCATTATGATCGGCGAGCGCACCAACGTCACCGGCTCGGCAAAATTCCGTAAGCTGATCGAGGCCGACGACTACGACCGCGCGGTCGAGGTCGCGCGCGAACAGGTCGAGAACGGCGCGCAGATCATCGACGTTAATATGGACGAGGGGTTGCTCGACTCCGCGGCGGCTATGGCCCGGTTCCTGAATCTGATCGCCGCGGAGCCAGACATCGCGCGCGTGCCCGTGATGATCGACAGCTCGAAATGGC
>CAYVFK010000051.1:0-10373 GCA_964450925.1 uncultured Hyphomicrobiaceae bacterium
TCGCCATGATCGTGACCGTGATCGTGACCGTGCGCGTGCTTGTCGCCGTGGTCGTGCGAATGGTCGTGGCCGTGCTCGTGCCCGTGGTCGTGCCCATGACCATGCTCTTCGCCGTGGCCGTGCGAATGCGCCTCCCAGTTGTCTCCGGTGCGCACCTCCAGCAGCGTCACGCCCGGTGCTTCCGCTAACTCGACAACTGTCGCCTGGCCGGCCAGAGCATCTAGCGGGCGCACCAAGAAGGTCTCAATGCCTTCACCGACCCAGAAAACCACATTGGCATTCTCTAGCGCCTGCGCGTCGGACGGCTTCATCGAATAGGTGTGCGGGCTTGCGGCGCCGGGGATCAGCAGATACGGCTCTGTCACGCCCTTGGTAACGCCGGCGACGAGAGAATGCACCGGCTTGATCGAGACAACGATTTCGGGTTTTGCTTTGGCAGATGTGCCAGACAGCGCGGCAAACACGCCAAGCGCGGCAGCGATAGCAGTCAGCTTGAACATTCTCGAACCCTCGTCTATTTGGCATATGTTACTTTATAACGTTAAGCACATCACCGCTGATGTGGCAATGCCCAGCGGCTATTGAGGCCCAGCCATGCTCAACCTGTTGACGACGAAAGACAGCCGCCCCGACCACAATGAGCGCGGCCAGCCTGGCGCTCCGCTTGTCGAGGCAACCGGCCTGTCCATAAGCCGCAGCGGCCGCTGGCTGATCCGTGATGTCAGTCTGCGCATCGCGCGCGGGGAAATCGTTACGCTGATAGGTCCAAACGGCGGCGGCAAATCAACGACCGCAAAGGCGATCCTCGGCCTGATGCGCATTGATCGAGGCAGGGTCTGGCGCGCGTCGGGGCTGCGCGTCGGCTATGTGCCTCAGCGACTCAGCATCGACTGGACATTTCCGCTCAACGTGCGCCGGCTCATGTCACTGACCGCCCCGCAGAGCGAGGAAGCGATCCGCGCCGCGCTTGCAGAGGTCGAGATAACGCATCTCATTGACGCGCCAGTTCAGTCGCTCTCGGGCGGAGAGTTCCAGCGCGCGCTGCTCGCCCGGGCGATCCTGCGAAAGCCGGACTTGCTGGTACTCGACGAGCCAGTGCGCGCGATCGACTTCAGCGGCGAGATTGCGATGTACGACCTCATCGCGGATGTGCGGCGGCGGCTGAATTGCGGGGTGCTGCTGATCTCGCATGATCTGCATGTCGTGATGGCGGAAAGCGATACGGTTTTGTGTCTGAATAATCATGTCTGCTGCTCCGGGACACCCCAGCATGTCGCGGCCCATTCCTCCTATCGCGAACTGTTCGGTCCGCGCGCGTCGCAGACGCTGGCGCTTTACAGGCACGACCATGATCACGCGCATGCGCCTGACGGCACGGTTGTGCCGCTGAAGCGCGATACCAAAGCGGAGGACAGCGATGCTTGACGACTTTTTCGCGCGCGCCCTGATTGCCGGGATCGGTGTGGCGCTTGCCGCGGGACCGCTCGGCTGCTTCATTGTCTGGCGGCGCATGGCCTATTTCGGCGACACGATCTCACACTCCGCGCTTCTGGGCGTTGCGCTTGGCTTCCTCGCCGATGTCAACCTGATCCTCGCGGTCTTCACCATCGCTGCGCTGATAGCAATCGGGCTGCAACTGATTGAACGCGCCAACACGTTGTCCAGCGATGCGATCCTCGGGATCCTATCGCATTCCACCCTGGCGATCGGGCTGGTGATCGTTGCCTTCATGACCTGGCTGCGCATCGACCTGATGGGCTATCTGTTTGGCGACATCCTCGCGGTGACGGTGCAGGATATTGCGATCATCTATGGCGGTGGGGCGGCGGCGCTGGCCGTTCTCGCGCTAATCTGGACGCGGCTGCTGGCCGACACCGTCAGCTTCGATGTGGCGCGGGCCGAGGGGTTGCGCCCGGAGACAGCGCGCTTCATCTTCATGTTGCTGGTCGCCGCCGTTGTGGCGCTGACGATGAAGGTGGTGGGCGTTCTGCTGATTACCGCGCTTCTGATTATTCCCGGCGCTGCGGCACGCAACTTCTCGGCGACGCCGGAGGCCATGGCCGCAATCGCCGCGCTTGTTGGCGTTCTGGGCGTGGTCGCTGGCCTGCACGGCTCGCTTTATCTGGATACGCCGGCCGGGCCAACCATCGTCGTTGCCGCATTGGCGCTGTTCATTGCCAGCATTGCGGTGCGCGGCATCAGGCAGTGGCGCGCGAGCCGGGTCGTGGAGGGGCGTCATGCGATGTGAGACGACGAGGCTGACCAAGAACCAATCAGTGGTGCTTAATGCGTTGAAGAGCGGGGACACCCCGATGACAGCTTATGAGATCCTCGGGCTGGAGCGCGTGCGCGCGGCCGGGCTGAAAGCGCCGCTCACGATCTATCGCGCGCTCGATAAGCTGATCAAGGCCGGGCTTGTTCACCGTATCGAGACGATCAACGCGTTCGTGGCGTGCGAGCACCGCCCGCACCCCGGCCCTGCGGGCTTCGCCATTTGTGAAAAGTGCCGCAAGACCGTGGAACTGCCCCTGACCGATTGCGAAGCGCATCTGACCGAAAATGCGCGCCGTGCCGGGTTTCGCGTTGATGCCATGAATGTCGAGATGCGCGGGCGCTGTGCCGACTGTCAGGCAACATGAAAGTAGAAACAGCGGCGCGTGAAGCGCCAGGCAATACCTCAATGGCAGACGCTCCGGTGATCGTCGCTCGCGATCTCGTCAAGCGGTTCGGCGCGAATGCTGCCGTGCGCGGCGTGTCGTTTGCAGTGGAGGGCGGGCGATGCGTCGGCCTGCTCGGGCCGAACGGTGCGGGCAAGACAACCACCATGCGCATGATCGTCGGGCAGTCGACTGTCACGGCCGGCGAATTGCGTGTGTTTGGCGAGCCGCCCTATCGCCTCAGCCGCGAGACCAAGGCGCGAATCGGGCTGGTGCCGCAGGCCGACAATCTCGACCCCGACGTATCGGTGGAGGAGAACCTGGAGATTTATGGGCGCTACTTCGGCCTGCCCGAGGAGACAATCGACGCGCGCGTGCCAGACCTGCTGGCATTCATGCGGCTGGAGGAAAAAGCGGATGCCCGCGTTATGCAGCTGTCGGGCGGCATGAAGCGCAGGTTGGTGATCGCCCGTGCGTTGATCGCGGAGCCGGACGTGGTAATCCTTGATGAGCCGACCACGGGCCTCGACCCACAGGCGCGCGTGATGATCTGGAAGCAGCTTCTGGCGCTCAAGGCGCGCGGCAAGACCATGCTGCTGACGACCCACTACATGGATGAGGCGCAGCGGCTCTGCGACCGGATCATTATCATCGACAATGGCCAGGTGCTGGACGAAGGCACGCCGGACGAACTGATTAGCCGTCACGTGAAGGGCCATGTCTACGAGATTGCCAAACCTGTGCCCGAGCCGCTCAATAATGGCCGCTGGGACAGCGAAGATATAGGCGATTCCGTGCTGATCTACGTCGAGCGCCAGGATGATATCCGCCCGGTCTTGACGCCGGAAACCAGCTATTTCCACCGCCCCTCCAACCTTGAGGATGTATTCTTGCGCCTGACCGGCCGCCAGCTCCGGGAGACATGATGGAGGTAATCGGCTCCCTCAACGCCGCCAGCATTCTCGCTGTCACGCACCGGCAATACATCGTCTGGCGCAAGCTGATCTGGTCGGCGCTGGCGACGAATGTGGCAAACCCGCTATTGTTCCTTTTCGCCTTCGGGCTGGGCCTTGGGCGCTTCGTCGAAGAGATGGGCAATGTGCCCTATCTCGCCTTCGTCGTGCCTGGGATCGCGGCTTACGCCGCCATGTTCGCCGCGAGCTTCGAGACGACCATCGGCGCATACACCCGCTATCAGCAGCAGGGCAACTGGGACGCGATCATGGCGACACCGGTGAGCCTTGCGGAGCTCCTGCTCGGCGAGGTGCTGTGGGCCGCGATGAAGGCGATGCTTTCCGCGGTGTGCGTGCTCGCGGTCGGCTGGGCGTGGGGCGGGGTGGTCTCGCCAATGGGGGCGCTGATTGCGCTGCCACTGATTTTCGCAGCGTCGCTGGGCTTCGCGTGCTTTGGACTGGTCGCGACCGCCTACGCGCGCGGCTACGAGTATTTCAGCTATTTCTTCAGCTTCTGGATTACGCCGATGTTCGTGTTCTGCGGCGTATTCTTCGACATTGATCGTTTTCCGGCAGCGGTGCAGGCGGTGTCCTGGTTCTTCCCGATGACTCATCTGATCGCGATCGTCCGCCCACTGACGACGGGCGCGGCGCTCGACCCGCTAATGACGCTTGTGCATATCGCCTATCTCGCCGCGATTTCGAGCCTCGCATTTGTCCTTGCTTATCGCGAAACGCGCCGCCGTATGTTTGATTAGGCGAGATCGCGGCGCACGGCGTAGACGTCGCCGGAGTTTGCCTCATGCGGCAGCCCGGCGATAACATCGGCGATGTCGCTGGCGGACAGCCACCTGCGGTACTCCATCGCGAAGCTTTCGCCCAGCGACAGGTTGAAGCGATACGGCCCCAGCTGTTCGAGCCGAGCGATGCTTTGAAATGCCACGTCGCGCTGGATTGTGGTGAACTCGAACGACAGCGCGCGCACGGCTTGAGATAGCCCGGCCAAGGCGGCAGCCTCGAACCCTTCCACGTCGATCTTGATAAAGTCGGGCTCGCCAAATCGCGCGATCAGCATGTCGAGCGTCGTGGCGGGCACCAAGCGGGCCTCGTCCCAGCGCTGATCCGCCCAGCCTTCCGCGTCGCTGGCGGCGGTCACAAATGCTTGCGAGGCCGTGGACACTGTCGGGTTGGCCAGGTTCAGATTGAGCATGACTTCGCCCGAGGTTTCCGCAACCGCTGAGTTGACCAGGTGCACGCGCGGCGAGCGGGAGAACAGCCATTGCAGCAGCCTGAAGGCCGCGGGTTGCGGCTCGATCGCGACGACCTCCGCTCCGAGTGAACGGAACACCCGCACGCGGTCGCCGACATGCGCCCCGACATCGAACACGAGCCCGCCGGCCGGCACCAGCAGGCGATAAAAGGTTCGCATCCGGCGAGCGCGGTTGAAGTCGGCGTGATACTGCCAAAGCGAGCGGGCAATCCCGGCGGTCTCGCGGAGTCCGCGTTGAATTTCAGGTTTCATGAGACTGAATGTGATGAGGCCGACAGCGATTGAAACGGGCTGCGTCACCCCGCCGATGCGACATGTAGAGCCTCGGCCGCCTGCTCACTTGGCTCTCGTACCGGGTCGGTAAGGGCAACCACCTCATCATGACGCAACTCGGCTGGAACTGCCAGCTCTTCAGGAATGGCGCAAAGCCGAGATCGGACGAAGAAATTGCCAACCTCCGGCGCAGCAGATAACACGGCCAGCGGGATGGCGAGCAACAGCCCGGCAACCATCGGCGAGATCCACGGCAGAACGCCAGGCAGGAACATGCCAAAGATGGCGACCAATGCTGCCCCGAAGAGTGCTTGCGGCCACAGCCCTCGCAGGCCCGTGAGCCACGTTAATCTGTAGGCGTCGCGCGCCTGTCCATTCCAGCGAACGGACCGGCCAAACAGCAGTCCCACCATAAAGATTGTCAGCGCTGTGGCGATCACCGGCGCGATCAGCAGCATGAAAAGCAGCTCGATCGTTGAGCCAGCGGCGAAGCGTGCGCTCCCGCCATAGCGCGCCATGCCTCCGGGTGCGAAAACCGCATCCAGCATACCCATCAACTTCGGCGCGATACTCATGAAAATTACGGTCGCGAACAGCGCGATCCCCATGGTCGGATCGAACAGCTCCAGCGTGCCGGACACGGATTTGATCGCCGCGAGCGTGACCATCAAAATCCATGCAGCCGCGCTGATATAGCCCATCGTCGCAATCACGAGCTGGACTTGGCTGACGCGCGTCAGATTGGGCAGGTTCAGAAGCTGGAAATATTGCATGTTGCCCTGACACCAGCGCATGTCGCGCTTGAGGAAATCCAGCAGCGTCGGCGGGTTGTCTTCCCAGCTCTCAGCTTCGACGGGCATGACCCGCACTTCGTAATCCGCTGCACGCATCATCGCGGCTTCAACCTGGTCATGGCTCAACACATGCCCGCCCAGAGGCGGCTTTCCCGGCAATACGGGTAGTTTGCAATGCTCGGCGAAGGGCTGCACACGCACCAGCGCGTTGTGACCCCAGAACGGGCCGCAATCCGCCTGCCACCAGGCGCTGCCCATTGTGAAGGACCGCATGCCATGACGCGCACCGAACTGAAGGATGCGGGCGAAGGCGCTTTCCGAGGGCGTGCCGACCATGAGGCTCTGCAAGATGCCGAGTCTCGGCGCCGCTTCCATGATTCGCACCATGCGCACGATCTCGCGTCCCGACATGAGGCTGTCGGCATCCAGCGGCAGCATGAGGTCATAGCGCGCGCCATAGCGGTCGATGAAATCGCAGATATTGCCAGCCTTGAAACCGATATTTTCTGTTCGGCGGCGATAAACGATGTGATGGTCAGTGGAGAGGCTCGCGCGCCACTGGGTGACGAGGCGCTCTTCCTCCGCGGCAATCTTCGGATCAGACGTGTCGCTCAGCACGTAGAACGCGAAGAGGTGTCCAAGACCAGTTGCATCGAGGCTGCGGCGAACGCGCTCAAGTTTCGCAAGCGCGCGCTGCGGATCTTCGTTGCGCAACGTCATCAGAACGGCGGTTTTCATTGTGATTGGCGTGTCGCTGTCTCCAGCGGCCATAAAGGGGGCTACGCTCACCCGCCAGCGCCGGTCGACATGCAGCAACCAGAACCCGATCACCGCGTTCCAGAAGCCGAGCGCTGTCCACGGCGCCGAGATCACGAAGCAAAGGATCAATGCGATATCGAGAGCGTCCAGACCGTTGCCCGCGAGCAGATGCGTCCACAACCCGGTCAGTATGGCAGTTGTAATGCTTACCAGCGTCGCGATGGTAATGCGGCGTCGCGCAAGCGTTGCCGCGCTTTGCAGCCCCGCTGGCGTACGATCCTTAGACGCGGCATTGGCCATTGTGCAGTGCGGAATCGGGAGTTCAGACATAAACTAATGGTTCCCCGGCTTGAGTCGCGGTTAAGAGCGTGCTTCGCAGGGCGAGCACGTTTAGCATGAGAGGTAGGTGGCAAATGGACGCCGACGCGCGACGAAATGATCACCAGCCCGCACGTGCACTGTACTACGTTGCACCGCAGCGGGCCGCGCTTCGAAAAATATCGCTACTAACGGAACATGACCCGGATGTGACGCAAATTAGATTTCGTACGCTGTTTACGAGCCTGAGCCGCGGGACGGAGCGCCTTGTTTTCGAGGGCAAATTGCCGCAGAGCGAGTGGCAGCGGATGCGCGCGCCGCATCAGGAGGGTAATTTCCCGTTCCCGGTGAAGTACGGTTATGCCGCCGTCGGCATAGTGGAAGCAGGGCCCGCGGCGCTTCTCGGGCAAACTGTCTTCGGGCTTTTTCCCCATCAGGATCAGATGATTGCGCGGCCAGATGATGTGGTCCCGCTGCCTTTCGGGGTGCCGCCGCGCCGTGCGGTGCTGGCCGCCAACATGGAGACCGCGCTGAACGGCATTTGGGACAGCGCGGCCGCGCCGGGTCACAATATATTGATCATCGGCGCGGGCATTGTCGGTGCGCTCTTGGCTGGTATCGCGTCGCGCCTACCGGGCGCGCGCGTGGGCATCGTCGATATCTGCCCCGATCGCGCAGGGATTGCGCAGGCGCTTGGCGTGGACTTTTTCGCACCGAATGATGCGCCAGACGGCGTGGACATCGTATTTCACACGAGCGCGAGCGAGGCGGGTCTGCGGCTGGCGTTGAACTGCGCAGGTTTCGAGGGTCGGATTGTCGAGATGAGCTGGTATGGTAATCGGGACGTGAGCCTGCCGCTTGGCGAGGCGTTTCATAGTCAGCGGCTGCAACTGATCTCCTCGCAGGTCGGGCATGTCGCGCCGTCCCACCGCCCGCGCTGGAGCCACCGCAATCGGCTGGAAAAGGCGCTCGCGCTGCTGGACGATCCGCGGCTCGATGCGCTCATCACCGAGGAGGTCGCGTTCGACGATCTGCCAGACGAACTGCCCCGCCTGCTCAGCAAAGACGCGCCGGGCCTCGCCACCGTCATCCGTTACCCCCAAGCCTGAGGAGATGCCATGTATTCCGTCGAAGTCAGCGACCACATCATGGTGGCGCACAGCCTGGACAGCGAATTTTTCGGCCCGGCGCAGAACATGCACGGTGCAACGTTCGTCGTCACGGTCGCGTTCTTCCGCGAGAGCCTGACAGAGAACAACGTCGTCGTGGATATCGGCCGCGCGCTGGAGGTGTTGGCCGAGGTGCTCAAACCGCTGCATTACGCCAATCTCGACGAGAAGCCGGAGTTTGCCGGGCAACTCACCACCACCGAGTTCCTGTGCCGGCATGTCTTCGACCGCTTCGCCGAGGCTGCGCAGGCCGGCCGCTTTGGCGAGGGCGGCGACGGGATCGCGCGCATTCGCGTGACGCTCCGGGAAACGCCAAACGCAGCGGCGAGCTTTGAAGGGCCGGTCAGCGCGTGATCCGAACGGCCTTCGCGATCCCAGGCGACCTGGCGCTGCCGACCGGCGGCTATGCCTATGCGCGGCGGATTTTACCGTTGCTCGCGGCGCATGGCGTCGCGGTACGGCATCTGCCGCTGCCGGGCGGGTTCCCATTTCCGGATGAGGCGGAACTTGCGGGCGCGGACGCGGCGCTTGCGGCGATCCCGGCGGGCGAGGTCGCGCTGATTGACGGGTTGGCCTATGGCGCACTGCCTGAGCGCGTGATCGCGCGGATGGTGGCTCCGATCGTTGCGCTCGTGCACCATCCGCTAGGGCTGGAAACTGGCCTTTCGGATGCCGACAGCGCGCGCCTGATCGAGACGGAGCGCCGGGCGCTCGCCCACGCGCGCCAGGTCGTTGCCACGAGCGAGACGACGGCGCAGACGCTCACGCGTGATTTCGCCGTGCCAGCGGACCGGCTGAGCGTCGCGGTGCCGGGTACCGAGCGCGCAGAGCGGGCGGCGGGCGGCGGGGACGTGCCACATTTGCTCAGCGTCGGTGCGGTAGTGCCGCGCAAGGGCTTCGATGTGCTCGTGGCAGCGCTGCGGGAACTGGCGGACCGGCCGTGGCGCTGCACCATCGCTGGTAGCCTCGACCGCGACCCGGCGACAGCCGACGCGCTGCGCGCACAGATTGCCGAGGCTGGGCTGGCCGGCCGCATGACGCTCACCGGCGCGCTCGATCCGGACGCGCTCCACGACATGTATAGCAGCGCGGACCTCTTCGTGCTGCCGTCACGCTATGAGGGCTATGGCATGGCCTTCACCGAGGCGATGTCGCGCGGCCTGCCGATCGTGGCGGCCGAAGCCGGAGCAGTGCCCGCGACGGTACCGTGTGCGGCGGGCATGCTCGTGCCGCCGGATGATCCGCAGGCCGTGGCTGAGGCGCTGCGGGAAATGCTGGACGATCCGGCGCGGCGGCGAGAAATTAGCGACGCCGCGTTCGCCCACGCGAGGAGTTTGCCGGGCTGGGACGACACCGCGCGGCGCGTGGCCGAGGCTATCCGTCAGGCAAGCGAGGGGCTAGGGAACGATTAATGAGCGGTTTTTCGACAGACTGGCTCGACCTGCGCGAGGAGGCAGACCGGCGTGCGCGCGATGCCGGCCTCGAAGCGCTGCTGGCCGAGCATTTCAGCGGGCGCGAGCGGCTGAATATCGTCGATCTTGGCTGCGGCACCGGGGCGAACGCGCGTGTGCTTGCGCCAAACCTCCCGGGTGCGCAGACTTGGTGCTTCGTCGATCACGACCGCGATTTGCTGGCGGCGGCGCGCGCGCGGATGGTTGACTGGGCGGCGGGTGTCGGCGATGCGCAGGGGGACCTGCACTTGAGCTTGCAGGGCAAGCCGCTGGATATCCTTTTTCGGCAGGCCGACCTGAACGGTGATTTGTCAGCGGTAATCCAGCGCGGAGACGATCTGATCACCGCCGCGGCATTTTTCGATCTGGTCTCGCCAGACTGGATTGCGCGCTTCGCCGACACGGTCGCGGTGGCGGGTGCGGCCTTCTACACCGTGCTGATCTATGACGGCGAGGAGAGATGGATGCCTGCGCACCCAGCGGATGAAGCCATTCTCGGGGCGATGCTGGCCCATCAGCGCGGCGACAAGGGCTTCGGTCCCGCAGCAGGGCCTGACGCGGCCGACACGCTGATCCGCGCGTTCGCGAAAGCGGGCTATCAGGTTCATGCCGCCGCCAGTCCCTGGCGGCTCGGCGCGCCCGATGCGGCTTTGATACGCGCGCTGGCTGAGGGCACGTCGCGCGCCGCGCGCGAAACCGGGCTGGTTGACAGGGAGACGGCGGAGAGCT
>CAYVFK010000052.1:0-10039 GCA_964450925.1 uncultured Hyphomicrobiaceae bacterium
GAGCGAATTTGACATTTGAGTCCCGCTTGCGGCTAGGCCGTCGCTCAAATGTCGGAATCTGACCACTAGAACATTTCCAGCAAAACGGGCATGCCGGGTTTGCGTTCGCAGCCACAGGCGGGTGCGTGGCGATCATGGTGCGGCCACCCAACGACTTAGAATGCTTTCACCGAATTGGATTTTGGCCATAGACATGCCAACTATTGATACGCGCGGTTTTGCGCGAATTTCATCATCGCCACACGTTTCTGAAAGGCAGATTTCATGACGGCATCTTCGTTCAACCGCCGGATGTTGCTGCGCGCAGGCTTGGCCGCGCCGTTGATTTCGTTAGCAGACGTGGCCAAGGCGCAGGTGCCCGAGCCGAGCCCGAAGGCACGGCTGCGCCAGGCGCCGGGCTTTTATCGTATGCGTGTCGGCGCGTATGTGGTCACCATGCTCAGCGACGGGCAGCTTGGCCTTCCCACGCCTGTGCTGGCCGCAAACGTGCCCGAGGCAACGCTGCGCAGCTATCTCAAGACGGTTCGGCAAGGCGGCGACATGCAGCGCGGACACCTGAACCTGGCGCTGATCGACACCGGCGAGCAGGTGATCCTGGTTGACGCGGGCGCGGGGCCGGATTTTCAGGATAGTGCTGGACGGATCGATGCGAGCCTCACAGCCGCAGGCTACGACCCTGGAGATATCGGGCTGGTGGTGATCACCCACGGCCATCCGGACCATGTCTGGGGGATTCTCGATGATGCGGGCGAGACCGCGCGCTTTCCCCATGCGGAGTATGCGATCAATGGGCAGGAGTGGCGCTTTTGGACCGATGAGACGCTCGCCGACCGCCTGCCCGAAGCCAGCAAGCCGATGGCCCGCGGCGCGCGCAAGAACCTCACCGCCGTCTCCGCGCGCACGACCCGGGCCAACCCGGATGCCGAGGTCGCGCCGGGCGTGCGGCTGTTCCCCGCGCCGGGCCACACGCCGGGCCATTCTGGCGTGATGGTCGAGTCGGCGGGCGAGCGGCTGCTGATCGTGGGCGATGCGCTGACGCACCCTTACATCTCGTTCGAGAAGCCGGCCTGGCATTTTGGCTTTGATATGGACGGCGAGAACGCCGCGCAGACGCGCACGCAAATCCTGGAAATGGCTGCAACCGAGGACATGCGCATCGCACTTTATCATGCACCGTTCCCAGGCGTCGGGCGCGTGGCGCGCATGAACACCGCGTTTCGGTTCATCCCCGAGAATTGGGACTGGAACGCCGGGCTAGCTTGATAGCCTCAGTGAGTGTGACAGCAGCGTGATATCGCGCTGGCCCAGCGCGGACGCGCTGTGATATACGCGCTTCCAAGTTTGCGGTTCGGCGGCGAGCATTGCGGGTGTGGTGGAATTGGTAGACACGCCAGATTTAGGTTCTGGTGGCGCAAGCCGTGGGGGTTCAAGTCCCTCCACCCGCACCAAGCTGTAAAGTGCCGAACGAGGGTCGCCCGGACTGGCAAGGATTACAAGAGACGAACGGAAAACACGAATTATGCAGATTGAAGAAACTGTCTCGGACGGTCTCAAGCGTGAGCTGAAGGTGAAGGTCGCGCGTCCGGAGATCGCGGAAAAGGTCGACACCCGGCTGCAGGAAATGAAGCAGCGCGCGAACATCAAGGGCTTTCGACCCGGCAAGGTGCCGCTTGAACATCTGCGCCGGCTCTATGGCCGTTCGATTATGACTGAGGTGCTGCAGCAGACGATTTCTGAGACCAGCCAGAAGGCGCTGGCCGAACGCGAGGAGCGCCCGGCGCAGCAGCCGGAGATCAACTTGCCAGAGGACGCCAAAGACGTCGAGAACATCATCAGCGGCGATGCTGATCTCGAATATACTATGTCCTTCGAGGTGATCCCACAGATGGAGTTGACCGATCTGGGCAAGCTCAAGCTGGAAAAAGAAGTGGCTGAGGTCGAGGACGAGGACGTCGAGAAAAGCGTCCAGCAGCTTCTCGAATCCAGCGCCACCTATGCGCCAAAGGACGGCGCGGCAGAGGACGGCGACCAGCTGAAAGTCAGCTTTATCGGCAAGATCGATGGTGAGCCTTTCGAGGGCGGCGCCGCAGAGGACATTGCGGTGGTGATCGGCAAGAACCAGTTCATCCCCGGCTTTGAGGAAGGGCTAGTCGGCGCCAAAGCGGGCGAAGAGCGCACCATCGACGTGACGTTTCCGCAGGAATACGGGGCAGAGCACCTGGCGGGCAAGGATGCCCAGTTCGAAGTGACTGTGAAGGAGGTTGGCGCGCCGAAGCTTCCCGAGGCCGACGACGCGTTCGCCAAGAATATCGGCTTCGAATCAATGGATAAGCTGCGCGACGCGATCCGCGACAAGCTGGGCAAGGAGCTGGAGCAGGCGAGCCGGACCAAGCTGAAGCGCCAACTGCTCGACGAGTTGGACAAAACGCATGACTTCGACTTGCCCAACTCGCTCGTGGAGCAGGAGTTCAATGAGCTTTGGCGGCAAGTGAACCAGGAGATGGAGCGCGCCGGCGAGAGCTTCGAGGACAGCGGCAAGACCGAAGATGAAGCCAGGGACGAGAACCGTAAGCTGGCCGAGCGGCGCGTGCGCCTCGGGTTGGTCCTTGCCGAGATCGGTCAGCGTAACAATATCGAGGTGAGTGACGAGGAGATGAAGCGGGCGATGATGGATCAGGCCCGTCAGTACCCTGGTCAGGAAAAACAGGTCATCGAATATTTTCAGCAGAACCCGGGCGCTCTGATGGAGTTGCGTGGCCCCATCTTTGAGGAAAAGGTGGTGGACTATGCGTTGGCGATGGCCAGCGTCAAGGAAAAGCCTGTCTCGAAAGAGGAACTGTTCAAGATGCCCGACGAGGACGAAGAGGCAGAGGCCGCTCCGTCGAAGCCCGCCGCGAAAAAGACCAGGAAGAAGAAATGAGCGATCCGAAAGATATCTACATGTCCTCGCTCGTGCCGATGGTGGTCGAGCAGACGAACCGCGGCGAACGTGCCTATGACATCTTCTCGCTACTTCTCAAGGAGCGGATTATTTTCGTGACCGGGCCGATTGAGGACACGGTGGCGTCGCTGGTTACGGCGCAGCTTTTGTACCTGGAGTCGGACAACCCGAAAAAAGAAATTTCGATGTACATCAACTCGCCCGGCGGCGTCGTGACCTCGGGCATGGCGATCTATGACACCATGCAGTTCATCCGCCCGCCGGTTGCCACGCTTTGCGTTGGTCAGGCGGCGTCGATGGGTTCGTTGCTGCTCGCTGGCGGCGAGGCAGGGATGCGCTTCGCGCTGCCGCATTCGCGTGTCATGCTGCACCAACCCTCAGGCGGTTTTCAGGGGCAGGCGAGCGATATTGAACGCCATGCCGAAGATATCATCAAGATCAAGCGTCGCCTGAATGAGGTGTATGTCAAGCACACTGGTCAGGCCTACGAGGTCATCGAACGCACGTTGGACCGCGACTACTTCATGTCTGCTGAAGATGCGCGTGAGTTCGGGATTATCGATCAGGTGCTCGACCAGCGGGAAGCGCCGGTGGACGAGAAGCCCTGAGGCCGTTAGCCGCACGCGGCGTCCGGAAAGGGCGCCGCCTTCATCCACAACCTGGAATGAAAGTTGGCCTGACGCCACAAAAAGGCACGGTCGCGCGCGATGTTTACCCTCTGTATGCCTCTTTGGGCTATTAGGCTCCACCAGCCAGCTGGATTTCAGGGTTGCGAAAGCTGAGAGGGACGGTCGCGCCCATACTCTCAACGATTTGTAACATTGGCTGCACAACTGGATGCTTGATCCGGGCGTGCTTGGCATGGTCAAATTGATGCGACGGGCGGTCTGTCAGCGAAGCGGCAACGTAAGTCGCGTTATATGACAAAGCTGCGACGCGCCGAGTTTGGGCGCGTTCGTGAACGGGACGGCCAGACACCGAGGTGTGAGTCTATGAGCAAAGTCAACGGGAACGACTCGAAGAACACCCTGTATTGCTCCTTCTGCGGCAAGAGCCAAAACGAAGTGCGCAAACTCATTGCGGGGCCGACCGTGTTCATCTGCGATGAATGCGTCGAGTTGTGCATGGACATCATCCGCGAGGAGAACAAAAACGCCTATGTCAAATCGCGCGACGGTGTCCCTACGCCTTCGGAGATCTGCGACGTTCTCAACGATTATGTGATCGGTCAGGACACGGCCAAGCGGGTGCTGTCGGTCGCAGTGCACAACCACTACAAGCGCCTGAGCCACGCCGGCAAGAACAACGATGTCGAATTGGCCAAGTCAAACATTCTGCTGATCGGGCCGACCGGGTGCGGCAAGACTTTATTGGCGCAAACGCTGGCGCGCATCCTCGATGTGCCGTTCACCATGGCGGATGCAACAACGCTCACCGAGGCCGGCTATGTCGGAGAGGATGTGGAAAACATCATCCTCAAGCTGCTTCAGGCGGCTGATTACAACGTTGATCGCGCCCAGCGCGGCATCGTCTACATCGATGAAGTCGACAAGATCAGCCGCAAATCTGACAACCCGTCGATCACGCGCGATGTGTCGGGCGAGGGCGTCCAGCAGGCGCTACTGAAGCTGATGGAAGGCACCGTTGCAAGCGTGCCGCCACAGGGCGGGCGCAAGCATCCGCAACAGGAATTCTTACAGGTCGACACAACCAACATCCTGTTCATCTGTGGCGGCGCTTTCTCCGGCCTCGACAAGATCATTGCGCAACGCGGGCGCACCACCGCGATCGGCTTCGGTGCATCGGTGGAAGCAGAGGACGAGCGCAAGACCGGCGATCTGCTGCGCAAGGTGGAGCCGGAAGACCTGCTCAAGTTTGGCCTGATCCCTGAGTTCATTGGCCGCGTTCCGGTTCTGGCGACGCTGGAGGATCTCGACGAAGGCGCGCTGATGCAAATCCTGCTGGAACCGAAAAACGCGCTGATCAAGCAGTATCAGCGCTTGTTCGAGATGGAGGACGTGCGGCTGACCTTCTCGGATGAGGCGCTGCGCGTAATTGCCCGCAAGGCTATTGAACGCAAGACCGGCGCGCGCGGCCTGCGCTCGATTCTGGAGGCGATCCTGCTCGACAGCATGTTCGAACTGCCAGGCTTGAAAGGCGTTGAAGAGGTGGTCATCAGCCCGGAAGTGGTGGAAGGCAAGGCAAAACCCTTGCGGATTTATTCCGAGCGCCAGGACGAAGTGGAAAGCAGTGCGTAACGCCACGCCGTATCCGTGTCATGACAGCATCTTGCAACTTGAATTGGTATCTCGTTCTCGCCACCTAGCCGAGTTAAGTGATCATATGCCAGCCGCGCGCTTCATGCGGCGGTTCGTGACAGACGACAACACAAACCGGGGCATCGGGGGCGGGCTCACGGTTACCTATCCGCATGGCCGCCGCAAAGTCGGGGCCGGCTCGATGCCAAGGAGATGCATATGACGGACTATCCCAACGACATGACGCAGACGCCAGAAGGTGGATCGACCTACCCGGTCCTGCCGCTACGCGACATCGTTGTCTTCCCGTACATGATCGTTCCGCTGTTCGTTGGCCGCGAGAAGTCGATAGCGGCGCTGGAAGAGGTGATGAACGCGGACAAGCAGATCCTGCTGGTTGCTCAGAAGGACGCCGGCGAGGATGAACCAACAACCGATGGCATCTACGAGATGGGCACGCTCGCGTCTGTGCTACAGCTCTTGAAGCTGCCCGACGGTACAGTGAAAGTGCTGGTCGAAGGGGCGGAGCGCGCGCGCATCCTAAGCTATACCGAAAACGACAATTATTTTGAGGCCGAGATCGCGCTGGTCGAGGAAGAAAAAGGCCCGGATGACGAAGTTGAGGCATTAGCGCGGACGGTGATCAGCCAGTTCGAGAATTACGTTAAGCTGAACAAAAAGATCTCGCCCGAGGTGCTCGGCACGCTAAGCCAGATCGAAGACTATTCCAAGCTCGCCGACACGGTCGCCTCGCACCTGGCAATCAAGATCAACGACAAGCAGGGCATCCTTGAGACCACCTCGGTCGCTGCACGGCTGGAGGCGATCCTGGCGTTGATGGAAAGCGAGATCTCGGTACTTCAGGTGGAAAAGAAAATTCGCTCGCGCGTGAAGCGACAGATGGAGAAAACCCAGCGCGAGTATTACCTCAACGAGCAGATGAAGGCGATCCAGAAGGAGTTGGGCGATTCCGACGATCGCGACGACATCTCCGAGATCGAGGAGAAGATCGAGAAGACCGAGCTCACCAAGGAAGCGCGCGAGAAAGCTCTGGCCGAGCTCAAAAAGCTCAAGCAGATGAGCCCGATGTCCGCCGAAGCCACGGTTGTGCGCAACTATCTCGATTGGCTGCTATCGATACCGTGGGGCGATGCCGCTGAGGTCAAGACCGATCTCGATGAGGCCCAGAAGATCCTCGATCACGACCACTACGGTCTGGAGAAGGTTAAGGAACGCATTGTTGAGTATCTCGCGGTGCAAAAGCGCACCGATGCGATGAAGGGGCCGATCCTGTGCCTGGTTGGGCCGCCGGGCGTCGGCAAGACCTCACTGGGCAAGTCGATCGCAAAGGCGACCGGCCGTGAGTTCGTGCGCATGTCGCTCGGAGGTGTGCGTGACGAGGCCGAAATTCGCGGCCACCGCCGGACCTATATCGGCTCGATGCCGGGCAAGGTGATCCAGTCCATGCGCAAGGCCAAGCAGGCCAATCCGCTGTTCCTGCTCGACGAGATCGATAAGATGGGCGCGGATTTCCGCGGCGACCCGGCGTCCGCGCTGCTGGAGGTGCTGGACCCCGAGCAGAACAACACGTTCAACGATCACTATCTTGAGGTAGATTACGACCTCTCGAAAGTGATGTTCATCACGACGGCGAATACGCTCAACATTCCCCCGGCGCTGATGGACCGCATGGAGATCATCCGCATCGCTGGTTACACCGAGGATGAAAAGGTGGAGATCGCCAAGCGCCATCTGATCCCCGGCCAGACAGATGCGCACGCCCTGAAGCCGGAGGAGTGGAGCGTCGATGACGAGGCGCTCACCGAAATCGTCCGCCGCTACACGCGCGAGGCGGGCGTGCGAAACCTGGAGCGTGAACTTGCCAAGCTGGCGCGCAAGGCGGTCAAGCAAATCGAGGCCGGCGAGAAAATACAAGTCCATGTGACAAAGGCCGATCTGCAGGATTACCTGGGCGTTGCCAAGTTCCGCTTTGGCGAGGCTGAATCGGAGGATCAGATCGGGGTCGTCACGGCGCTGGCCTGGACCGAAGTCGGTGGCGAGTTGCTGACGATCGAGGGCGCCATGATGCCTGGGCGCGGCAAGATGTCAGTCACGGGCAACCTGCGCGATGTGATGAAGGAATCTATCCAGGCGGCTGCGGCTTATGTCCGCTCCCGCGCGAAGGATTTCCATATCGACCCGTCGGTGTTCGACAAGCTCGATATCCACGTCCACGTACCCGAAGGCGCGACGCCGAAGGATGGTCCCTCGGCGGGCGTGGCGATGGCCACCGCGATCGTCTCGGTGATGGCCGGCATTCCGGTGCACAGGGACGTGGCGATGACTGGTGAGATCACGCTTCGCGGTCGTATCCTGCCGATCGGCGGCTTGAAGGAGAAGCTGCTGGCGGCGCTGCGTGGCGGCATGAAGACGGTGATCATCCCGGAAGAGAACACCAAGGATCTGGCGGATATTCCGGAAAACGTGAAGGACCGTCTGCAGATCACGCCGGTCGCGCGGATGGACGACGTGTTGCGCGTTGCTCTCACGCGGCCTCCGGAGCCTCGCGACTGGGACCAGTCAGCCTCCGCTGCAGCTGCCGCGGCCGCAGCGTCGGAGGCGAGCGTCGAGCCGGACAAACCGTCCAGCACCAGCTTCCGCGCGCACTGATACCTGCCGGGGGCCGGTTGACACGAAGACATGGCCGGGGCGGCCCAAACAGGGCCGCCTTCGGTGTTTTTTGGCCATTCACGGGGCTCAGCAGGCGAGTGCGCCCCTTGCAACGAAGTTTTGCGTGGATAAATCCTTGCATACACTTGGCGGACAGGGGCGAACTGCCATTGACTGGCCGCTCGAATGCCGTGTGCGAACACGATTTCTGACGACCATGTGTTGTGGCGAAAGGAAGAGAAGATGAACAAAAAGGAGCTGGTCGCTGCTGTAGCGGACGACGCCGATCTGACAAAGGATCAGGCGGGCGCGGCTGTGGACGCGGTCATTCGGCACATCCAGAACAGCCTCCAGGAGGGAGACGAAGTCCGCATCGCCGGCTTCGGCAGCTTCAAGGTGTCCGACCGCAAGGCCACGACAGCGCGCAACCCGCGCACGGGCGAGACGGTGGACGTGCCGGCCAGCCGGGTTCCGAAGTTCCAGGCTGCAAGGGGCTTGAAGGAAGCGCTGAACCCATAAGGTTGCGCTTTCGCAACTCCAACTGTGTTTTGCAGGGGCGGCTCGATCGGGTCGCCCTTTTGCATGCCGGCACCCAGGCGGCCAAAGCCAAAAAGCATGGCTGCCTCCGAGCGATCTCTGATAGGATCAGCGTCCAGAATGCTTGAGGGGGCGACGGACTTAGCATGTGGGAATTTTTCAGGAGTTTCTGGCGCAGCCGGGTCACGGGGACGTTTCTGGCAGGGTTGATTGTCCTGCTGCCGATCGTCCTGACCGCCGTCATCATCGCCTGGCTTGTCGGCATCCTGCGCGACGCGCTTGGGCCTGGAACGTTCCTCGGAGAGCTCCTGCGCCGGGGCGGGAGCGCGCTGGTGGAAAACGACACGCTCGCCTTCTGGCTGGGCGTCGTCATTGCGCTGTTCGGCATCTGGGTGCTGGGCGCGATTGTGCGCACCGAAGCGCGGCGCGGCGTACAGGGCGCGATTGACCTGCTGTTTGCGCGGCTGCCGCTGGTCAAGAGCATCTATAATCCCGTGACACGCGTGATCCGGCTGGCGACGGAGAAAGGCGGTGGCGACCTCTCAGGCATGGACGTTGTCGCGGTGCGCTTTGGCGGGCAGGACGGCACTCATATCCTGGCGCTGCTGGCCAGCCATGACCGCTATTATGTCGGCGAACTGCGCCGGGTGATGGTCTATCTGCCGACCGCGCCATTTCCGATGACAGGTGGGCTGATCCTCGTGCCGGAGGAAAACATCACGGTCGTGCCTGGCATGCGCGTTGAAGATCTCCTCAAGGTCTATTTCTCGCTGGGCGCGCTTGCGCCTGAGAGCATGCCGCCCGAAATGGTGCGGGTGCGACCGGATGATGCGCCGCTCCCAGAGGCTGAGACAATCGCGTCGCCGGTGGCGGGCGAGACAGCAGACACCACGGGCGGGGACCCGGACGGCATGAAACGTGAGGACGGATGAAAATGCAGGCAAAAGCGACTTACGACGACAGCGATATCGCCGCGCGGCTGAACAGGGATCTGCCGAACTGGCGCCATGAAGGCGGGCAGCTCCGCCGGACCTATGCCACGCACGGTTTCAAGGCTGCGGTGATGGTGGCGAACGCGGTTGCGCATCTGGCCGAGGCCGCGTGGCATCACCCGGACATCACGATCTCTTTTGGCAAGGTCGGGGTGGCGATCGAATCGCACGATGCCGGCGGCATCACCGATCGCGACTTCGAACTGGCTGCCAAGATCGAGCAGGTGATCATGTGGCAGCCGGGCAGGGAAGGTGGCGCGCTCACTGGCACGCCTGAAAATGAGTCGATCGCCAAATATATCAAACATGATGCCTAGTGGCGCGCTGGCGCCCCTGCGGTGCGCATCGTGACCGACATTCCTCCCGCAATGCCCGGCTGACGGTGCGCCCCCACATGAGCGAATACCCCACTTCACCCGACGTCATCTTTGTGCGCGACCTCGTCCTGCCATGCAGCATCGGCCTCCACGCCGAGGAGCATAACGGCAAGCAGCGTGTGCGGTTCAGCGTGGATATCGCGGTGACGCATGGCGCGGCCCGCGACCGGCGCGGCCCGGTGGTCGATTATGACGCAATCATTGCAGCAATCCAGGCGGTCATCGACGAGGGGCACATCAATTTGATGGAGACACTCGCGGAGC
>CAYVFK010000053.1:0-9940 GCA_964450925.1 uncultured Hyphomicrobiaceae bacterium
CATCCTTGCCCATGCCTTTTACAAGGCGGCACTGTTCTTCGTGGCCGGGACCGCCATTCGCGCCGTCGGCACCAAGGATATCTCACAGATGGGAGGGCTGGCCCGCACCCTGCCTGTGACGGCCACTGCGGCGGTGCTGGCCGGGCTCTCGATGGCGGGCCTGCCGCCTTTCGGCGGGTTCATTGCCAAGGAGCTGCTGTTCGAGGCCAAGTTGACCAATGGCTGGCTCATCCTCGCGCTGAGCGTGGGGGTGTTTGTCAACGCAGCCGTCGTGGCGATCGCCTTCGTGACGGCGCTACGCCCGTTCTTCGTGAAGCCGCAACTCCCGCTTGATCAGGTCATACCGGAATCGCCAGGCATGTATATCGGGCCAATCGTCCTCGCCGTGCTCGGCGCCGCGATGGGGCTGGTCCCTGAGCTGTTCAATGCAACGCTCCTGCTCCCCGCGGCGACCGCCATCTTCGGTACGCAAGTCGAAGGTTACTTCAAGCTCTGGCATGGATTGACCCCGATACTTGCCATGTCGGCGCTGGCCGTCGCGCTCGGTGGTGCGCTCGCATGGAAGTGGCGAGCCGTTCACCGTCGCATGGCCGCCATCTCGGCACTCGATCTGCTTTCGCCACAGGGGCTTTATGACCGTTCAATGACTGGCATCCTCTGGTTCGGAGAATGGATCACGCGCATCCTCCAAAACGGGCATCTTCGCATCTATGCACTATTCATCTTCATTGTTTCTGGCATGACGCTCGGGGTCGGACTCATCGCCAGCGGCGGACCAGCCGTGCCCGACATGTCCGCTCCGAACGACGACTACGCATGGGTGTTTGCCGGTCTGTTGGTCGCGGGTTCGCTGGCGGCTGCGCTGAGCAACAACCTGATGGCGTCTTTGCTGGCCATCGGCCTGGTCGGGTACGCGGTGGCGGTGATCCTGCTGACGAACGGAGCGCCAGACCTGGCCTTCACGCAATTCGCCGTTGAAACGCTGTTTGTCGTTATTGTCACAGCGGTCCTGCTGAAGATGCCGATGAACGCGCCGGACCCACGCAGTCGGGATCAACGATTGCTTGACGCCGCGGTGGCTCTCGGCGTTGGTACGGCGACAACATTCGTCGCGCTATCAGCGCTTGCGCTCCCATTCGACGGCAGCATCAGCGACTTCTTTGGCGCGGTCGCCTTATCCGAAGCCAACGGTCGCAACGTCGTCAATGTCATCCTCGTGGATTTCCGCGCACTCGACACACTTGGAGAAATCGCCGTCGTTGCTTTTGCCGCCTTCGCCGCGTGGGGCCTTCTGCGCGTTCGCCGCACCACGGAGAAATGAATTCATGACATCCATTATCTTCGCTAGCTGGGCACGCATGCTGGCCATCGCTATGCTGCTCGTTTCCCTCTTCATCCTGCTGCGCGGCCACAACGAGCCAGGTGGCGGCTTCATCGGCGGACTGATCGCAGCCGGCGCGCTCGCAACCGTCGCTTTCGCCTATGGCACGCGCGAAGCCAGCCGCTACCTGGTCTTCCACCCTTGCGCGGTGGCCGGAGCCGGCCTGCTCCTCGCGCTGCTCTCAGGCCTGCCCGGCCTCATCGGTCCCGAAAACGCTTTTCTGCATCATCTCTGGATCACCCTGCCGCTCGGCGGCATCGACCTGAAGCTTGGAACGACCATCCCGTTCGACATTGGCGTGTATCTGGTCGTCGTAGGCAGCATCGCGGCCTTCATTTTTGCGCTGATGAGTGAGTGAGCAGAATGGAACCAATCCTCACGGTCGGCTTCGGGGCAATGATTGCAGCGGGCGTCTACATGACGCTGTCGCGGCATCTGGTTCGGATGATCCTGGGCATAGCTCTGGTGGCGACAGCGGTGAACCTGCTGATCTTTACCGCCGGGCGCGTCAACACGGATATGCCGCCGGTCATTCCGCTTGGGACCGAAGCGCTCGCTCAAAATGCGGCTAATCCGCTGCCGCAGGCCCTTGTACTGACGGCGATCGTTATCGGCTTCGCGCTGATGGCCTTCGCGATGGTCCTTGCCCTTCGCGCCTATCAGGCGCTTGACACCCTCGACACCGACGCCATGACGGCAGCCGAGGGTGATAGCGGGGCAAGCTCGTCCCAGTCGGCGGAGAGTGATCGTGGCTGATTTCGTTCTTCTTCTGCCGATTCTCGTGCCGCTGGCTGCGGCTTGTCTGTGCGCGGTGGCGTGGGTGCGGCCGGACATTCAACGCCAGATCAGTCTGTTCAGCGCCATCGCGCTGTTCGGCGCGTCGCTGTGGCTGCTTGTCGAGGTACTGGAGGCCGGCGTGCTGGCGGCCCAACTTGGCGACTGGCGCGCGCCGTTCGGCATCACATTCGTCGCCGATCTGCTGAGCGCGATCATGGTGATGGTCAGCGGCACTTTGAACCTCGCCGTCATGATCTTCGCCAGGCGCGATGTCTCTGAGGCCGAAGAGTACGCCGGGTTCCATCCGCTGATGCAGGGTCTGCTCGTGGGGGTGAATGGGGCGTTCCTGACCGGCGACATTTTCAATCTCTACGTTTGGTTCGAGGTGATGCTCATCACCTCGTTCGGACTGCTGACTCTCGGGCGCACGCGAAGCCAGCTCGACGCTGGCGTGAAATACGTCAGCCTGAACCTGATTGGAACGCTGCTTTTTCTTCTTGGTATTGGCATCCTCTACGGCGCGACGGGCACGCTGAACATGGCCGATCTTGCCATGCGCATGCCCGCGCTCGAAGGCTCAGCAGCAACCACGGGCGCTGCACTGCTGTTCCTCATCGCGTTCGGCATAAAGGCGGCTGTCTTCCCATTGTTCTCATGGTTGCCAGCGAGCTATCACACCGCAGGCATCAGCGTGCAGGCGATCTTTGCGGGGCTGCTCACGAAGGTCGGAGTGTATGCCCTGATCCGGATCTTCACGCTGGTATTTCCGGTCGGCGACGGCGATTTGAAGATCGTCTTCGCGTTTATCGCCGCATTGACGATGATTACGGGGGTGCTCGGCGCAGCCATTCAGTGGGACGTGCGGCGCATCCTGTCGTTCCACATCATCAGCCAGATCGGCTACATGATCCTCGGCTTGGCCATCTACACGCCGCTGGCTGTGGCGGGAGCCGTGTTTTATGTGGTGCACCACATTATCGTTAAGGCGAACCTGTTCCTGCTTGCCGGGGCAATTTCGCGAGCGGGCGGGTCATTCGATCTGCGCCAGACCGGTGGGCTGATAAGGTCCGCTCCGTGGCTTGCGATACTGTTCCTGATACCGGCGATGTCGCTGGCAGGAATACCGCCGCTTTCCGGCTTCTGGGCCAAATTCCTGGTGATCAACGCCTCGCTAACGGTGGAGCAGTGGGCACTGGCTGCCGCCGGTCTCGCAGTCGGGGCGCTCACGCTCTACTCGATGAGCAAAATCTGGACCGAAGCGTTCTGGAAAGCGCGGCCTGAGCCAAGCACCGGAGATTTGGGCGGCGCGACCACCGCGCCCCTCGGCTTCGCCATCATGGCGCCCATCGCCGGTCTTGCGCTCATCACCATCGCTATCGGGCTGTATGCCGAGCCGCTGGTTGCGTTCTCCACCGCCGTGGCGGAACAACTCTTGTCACCGACAGCTTATATCGAGGCCGTCCTCGGAGGTGCGCCATGAAGCGGAAGATCATCGCGGTTTGGGCTTATACGACCCTGCTGTTCTCATTTCTGATACAGCTGGTTTTCTCGGCATGGTCCGTGGCGATGATCGTGGTCGGCATCCAATCGCGGATCAGGCCCGCAATCATCGGTTACCCGCTGGACGTGAAATCGGATTTCGAGATCGCCTTGCTCGCCAATCTCGTGTCGCTCACGCCAGGAACCACGTCGCTGCATGTCTCGGACGATCGCAGCACGCTGTACATCCACGTGATGGATGCCACGGACACGGACCAAATCATCGCCGATATCAAGACGAGTTTTGAATCGCGTCTCCTGAGAGGTGCTGCATGACCATCATTCCGCTGCTTTCCAGCGTTATCCCGATACTGCTCCTGGTGGTGGCCGGCGCGCTGGTGATCTCCGCTTTACGGCTGCTGAGCGGCCCAGAACTGGTCGACCGGATCATCGCCCTCGACATGCTGGTGATTGCAGCCGTCTCGGTGGCCGCGCTGGCCACCATGAGCACCGGGCGGCGCGAGTTTCTCGATGTCGGTCTTGGCATCGCCGTGATCGGTTTCGTTGCGACCTGCGCATTCGCCGCATTTCTGGAGAACCGCGCCCGTAACGTACAGCGTAGCGAGCAGCAAGGCATTGCAAACCCATCCGCTAGGAAGGCGCCATGAGCGAGCTTGTTGCATTGTTCCTGCTGCTTACCGGGGTCGCGTTTGTGCTGATCGCGGCGATCGGCGTGTTTCGTCTGCCGGACCCGTTCTTGCGCATGCATGCTGCGACTAAAGCCGGCACCCTGGGGGCAGGGCTGGTGCTGCTGGGTGTCGCCGTCGCCTTCGCGGATACAGGGACATGGGTCGTCGCGGCGCTGACCATACTGTTTCTCCTTGCCACGCTGCCCATATCTGCGCATCTGCTCGGCCGCGCTGCTTATGTATCGGGCGCGAAGCTGTGGGAAGGAACAGCGCGGGACGATCTGCAAGACGTCTTGCCCCGTCAGAGCGATCAATCCTTTGAGGACAGGCTGGCCGAGCCGAGCGCGCCTCAGCCCAATCTGGGCCTGTCGGGCCCGCGCCCCTCATCGGGCGCGGACGCGCCACTATCCGCGCCGGACGCAGCGCGTCGATGACGCGCGTTGCTCTGGTTTGTCGGCGGTTCGAGAACCAAACCAGAACCTTATTCCTTTGTTGGACCGATCTACGGCGCGTTGAACAGCGCCCGCGCGCATTCTTGATGTTTGTGACTTGCGCCGTTTCGCAGTGATAGCACCCCAAACCTTTCAACATTGCAAGAAAATTTGAATTGTGGGACAGTCTTGTGCTGCTTGCAATGTGGGTGATGCACCGCCTTCACATTGCTAGTCCGCAAACAATGGGAGGAAACCAATGAAACGTTGCCAGAACATGGTGGACATCGGTCGCCGGCAATTCCTGCGCGGCACTGGGACCGCCGCAGCGGGCGTCGCCACCGCTGCCAGCCTGCCGCAACAGCAGTGCCTGAGGCATCCGCTCGTCTGGCGCTAGGGCCAGATGCAGCGCTGAGGCGAAACCCTCATCATGCACACCAGGATCGGCGGGCAACCGACAATGCCGGGAACAAGGCGGGACGGCCGCAGTCGCACCGCGACCGTCTCGTTTTTCGAAGCGCTCAGATCTCGCCGCGCGACATTATCCCTTCCATCGCCTCGGCTTGCCGGATCGCAAGCGCGACGATCGTGAGTGTCGGGTTCTCGGCCGCTCCGGTGGTGAACACCGAACCATCTGAGACAAACAGGTTGGGCACGTCGTGCGCCTGTCCGAACTTGTTCACGACGCCGTCGCGTGGGTTCTCCGACATGCGGTTCGTGCCGAGATTGTGAGTCGAAGGATACGGCGGCGTCGGCATGGTTCGCACCGCCCCGACCGCATCATATATCGCCCTGCCGCGCTCGTAGGCGTGGTTGCGCATGGCGACGTCATTCGGGTGGTCGGCGTAGTGCACATTCGCCACGGGCATGCCGAACTGGTCCTTCTCGCTCGGGTGGAGCGTGACGCGGTTGCTCTCCTGCGGCATATCTTCGCCCACGATCCACATGCCGGCCATGTGGTCATAGGCGTCCAGTGCCGTGGTGAATTCGCGGCCCCATGCGCCAGGGTTCAGGAAGGCTGCCATGAAAGGCACTCCAAGCGCCAGCGTCTCCAGTTCATAACCGCCGACGAAGCCGCGCGACGGGTCGTTGATCGCCTCGTCCGTGACGATGCCGGCCATGGTCGTGCCGCGATACATGTTCACCGGCTTGTCGAAGATGGCGTAGACCGAGCCGGTCATGTGGCGCATGTAGTTTTTGCCGACCTGGCCTGAGCTGTTGGCCAGCCCGTCGGGGAACATGCTCGACTCGGAGTTCAGCAGCAGGCGCGGGCTTTCGATGGAGTTTCCCGCAACGCACACGGCCCGTGCGGCCTGGCGCTGGGTGTTGCCGTTCTTGTCCGCGTAGACAACGGCATTCACCCGGCCATCCGATCCGTGCTCGATGCGCAGGACATGCGCATTTTCGCGGACCTCCAGATTGCCCGTCGCTTCGCCCTTGGGAATCTCCGCATACGCCGTCGACCATTTCGCGCCCATCTTGCAGCCCTGGAAGCAAAAGCCGAGTTGCTGACACGCCGGGCGGCCGTCATATGGCTGGCTGTTCACCGCCATGCGCCCGGTGTGGACTTGTTTGTAGCCCAACTTCTTCGCCCCGGCCTCCAGCACCTTGAAGTTGTTGTTGCCGGGCAGACCGGGAATGCCATGAGTGCGGGTCACGCCCATCTTCTTCTCAGCGCGGTCGTAATAGGGCGCCATCTCCTCGCCGGTGATCGGCCAGTCGAGCATGTTCGCGCCGGGGATTTCCCCGTACTCGCTGCGGATGCGCCATTCATGGTCCTGAAAGCGCAGGCTGGCGCCCGCCCAGTGCACCGTTGAGCCGCCAACGGCCTTCACGATCCAGGCCGGCAGGTTCGGGAAGTCCCGCGAGACCCGCCAGTCGCCTGAGGTCGTGCGCATGTCCGTCCAGGCAAGCTGGCCGAAGCTGGCCCACTCGTCATTCAGGTAATCGTCTGGCAGATGGCGGCCGCCAGCCTCCAGCGCGACGACTTTCACGCCCTTCTGCGCGAGCTCGTTCGCCAGCGTTCCCCCGCCAGCGCCCGTGCCGATGATGACGACGACGTTGTCATCGTTCAGTTCGAATTTCGCAGCCATGATCCCGTGCTCCCCTTACAGCCAGTCGATGTCGTCGAAGCCGCGGTTCAGATAACCGCCCTTGGAGTAGGACTCGCCCTCGTAGCCGAAGACGGGCCAAATCTCCTTCTGGTTGTAGAGGCCGACGACAAGACCGCCGCGAATGGCCTGAAAGAATTCGCTGTCCTCAATCTCGCGCAGGATGGCGACGCGATCGGCTTCCCAGCCAGTGGCGAGGTAGCTTTTCGCCCCATGCGCCGCCGCGAGCGTGTTCAGCCCGGCGACGCCGTCCTCGATCATGGCGCGATAGTCGGCATCATCGGCCGCCTTGCCGTCATGGGACTTGACAGCGATGGCGTAGTATTTGTCGGCCACACGGTCATGCGGATAGATATCGCGCGCCATCTGCACGAGGGTCGCCATGGTTTCGGGCTTGAGCGCTTGCGTTTCCAGCGCCCAGCTATCGGTGGCATGTGCGATAAAGCTCGTCCCGATGACGAGAACGGCACCTGCCTTGACACCAGAGGCAAGCAATTCCCGGCGGGTCAGACCCCGCGCGTTTAGGGGCCCTTGCATGGCCTGTTTCCTCCCTGAAGTTCCAACACCCAAAATCTGAAGAGCGTGTTTTTTGGTCTTTAACTGAGCCGGTCTTTGACGTCGGCGGCGAAATCTTCGTAGCGCCGAAGCGATTTGACCTGCACATCAACGGCATGGCCGTGTTTTTTCATGATGGGCAGGTCGAAAAGGATGCCGTCGAGCGTGTCCGGGC
The DNA here is from genome assembly GCA_964450925.1 of uncultured Hyphomicrobiaceae bacterium. Taxonomy (GTDB): domain Bacteria; phylum Pseudomonadota; class Alphaproteobacteria; order Rhizobiales; family Rhodomicrobiaceae; genus Dichotomicrobium. The sequence continues at coordinate 7,599 of CAYVFK010000053.1, forward strand.
TGTCGACATTGACAACGGCGAACACCCGCCGCTCGCCGACAACCTTCCACAGATCAACCACGACACCCGCGTCCTTGGCAGCAAGCGCGGCGTCAGCTTCCTCGGCCCAGATCCTGAAAAGGTCGGCCTGCGACTGGTTCGCGTCGTACCCGACCGTAAAGGCGAGATGGTAAAGCATCAGGCGTTTCCTTTATTATTATCGCGGCGGCTGGTATTATTATTGATAGCGCCCGGCGCGCTGCAAAAGTTCGATCTTGTAGCCGTCCGGATCCTGAACGAAGAAAAACTTGGCGATTACTTCGCCATCCGGGGCGAATTCGACGATATCCCGGGGTTCGAAGCCAAGCGCCTTGAAGCGTTCGTGTTCCGCTTCGAGGTGGTCAACGGCGAAGGCAAGATGGCCATAGCCGTTCCCGAGGTCATACGGCTCGGTCTCGCCTTTGTTGACGGTCAGTTCGACCTCAAAGTCGTTTTCCGGGTTCCTGAGATAGACGAGTGTGAAGTTTTCGAAGTCGAGCCTGTCGGCGATCTTGAGTCCGAAGCCCTTCTCGTAGAAGTCGACAGAGCGCGCTTCATCGAGCACGCGGATCATCATGTGAATAGCTTTCGCCATTCCACTATCCTCCCTCGCTCTCGCTTAGACCAAAATGTTACCATCGTGTGGGGCCGGATGGTGGTACGTCGCTACTACGCGGCGTGTTTCGCGCCTTGGGCGCGGCGCGCCACTTCGGCCAGGCAGGCGCAGCGCAGCAGCGATGCGAAGTTGCGCACTTCACCGCGCAGCTCAAGCACCTCGTCGTGAAGCTGCGAAAGGAACTGCGGCGTCGTCAGGCTCTCGCGCTCGGCGATGCTGTCGAGCACCCGCCAAAAACCGGCTTCGAGGCGGATAGACGTGCTATGGCCGTTCAAGCGGATCGAGCGTGTCTCGCACTCGTAGTCCGCCGGGTCCTGGGCAGCGAATATCTGGCACATTGAAGCGTTCCTCCGTTGGGGCGACCATTTTTCATCGCTGTTTTCAATTATTATAAGTCAAACAGATCGTGGCTGCCAAGCAGGACCCCGACGCCCTCGCCTGACGGAAACGCCGGCTGACGCCCAACGGCCGACTTGGGATGGGCGCGGGCCGGAGCTGCCAGCACAAGCATCCAACATTGCAAGAAAATTTGAATTGTGGGACAGTCTTGTGCTGCTTGCAATGTGGGTGATGCACCGCCTTCACATTGCTAGTCCGCAAACAATGGGAGGAAACCAATGAAACGTTGCCAGAACATGGTGGACATCGGTCGCCGGCAATTCCTGCGCGGCACTGGGATCGCAGCAGCGGGCGTCGCCACCGCTGCCAGCCTGCCGCAGGAGGCGAAAGCCGCACCGCAGCTCGCTCGGGTAAGCTATCCGGCAAATCGGCTGGCGAATATCAGCGATCTGACGGTCAACGAACCGCTGAATGTGGCTTACCCGGATGAAGACGCTCCGGGCGTGCTGCTCAAGCTCGGCCAACCCGTCGAGGGCGGCGCCGGCCCGGAAGGCGATATCGTCGGCTTCTCGACGATCTGCCCGCACAAGGGTTATCCGATGTCTTATAACGCCGATGACCGCACGCTGAACTGTCCGGGCCACTATTCGCGCTTCGATATCGAGAAGGGAGGTCAGCAGATCTGGGGCCAGGCTACGCAGAACCTCCCCCAATACATGCTGCGTGTTGACGACCAGGGCGACATCTACGCCGAAGGGCTGGATGAACTGCTCTACGGCCGTCTTAGCAACGTGATTTCATAAGGGAGAAACGAACATGGCCTACAAGCGCAATATCGACCGGCTGCCTATTATTCCGGCAAACGCGACCAGGAAGAATGTCGTCTGCCACTACTGCATCGTCGGCTGCGGATATCACGCCTACAGTTGGCCGGTGAACCAGCAAGGCAGCACGGACGCGGGCGATAACGTGTTCGGCGTCAATCTGGCGGAGCAGCAGGGCGCGGAGACCGAGGCTTGGTATTCCCCCGCGATGTACAACATCGTCAAGCAGAACGGCAAAGACGTTCATATGGTCATAAAGCCCGACGATGGCTGTGTGGTGAATAGCGGGCTGGCCTCGATCCGTGGCGGTCGAATGGCCGAGATGAGCTATTCCGAGGTGCGCCAAACGCAACAGCAGCGCCTGACGCATCCGCTGGTCTGGCGCTACGGCCAGATGCAGCCGACCTCGTGGGACGATGCGCTCGATCTGGTTGCGCGCGTCACCGCGGCGGTCGTCAAGGAGCAGGGTGAGGACGGCTTGTTCGTCTCTGCGTTCGACCATGGCGGCGCGGGCGGCGGCTATGAAAACACCTGGGGCACCGGCA
>CAYVFK010000054.1:0-9880 GCA_964450925.1 uncultured Hyphomicrobiaceae bacterium
CAGAACAGCGGCTATGAGACATCCCACCGTATTCTAGAACTGCTCGCGGCCAAGTGACATGAGACACGCGCCCCAACGAGCCCTTCGCTTCGGCGCAGTGATTGGCGCGTTCGCCCTCCTGTCCGGGGGCGTAGCCGCTGTCGGGCTGCTCGGCCCTTTCCCCGCGCAAGAGCAGGGGTGTGCCCTCGTTGAAAGCGACCTCGGCGGCTTCGTGAACATCCCCGGCGGCGGCTTCGTCAAAGGGGCTAACGCGCGCTATCCAGAGGAAGGCCCGCCGCGAAAGGTTTTTGTGTCGCCCTTTCGGCTGCAAACCCACGAAGTTACGAATAGCCAGTTCGCCGACTTCGTCGCCGCTACGGGATATGTGACCGAGGCCGAGCGCAATGGCGGCTCGGCCCAGTTTCGCGAAAGCGACACACCAGAGATCTTCATGTCCTGGTGGAAGATCGACGATGGGGCGACCTGGACGACACCGCAGGGCGCGGGATCGACACTCGAGGGCCTGGCGCTGCATCCGGTGGTGCATGTGACGCTGAATGACGCCCGCGCCTATGCAGCCTGGGCGGGCGGGCGCATTCCAACCGAGGTAGAGTGGGAATACGCGGCAAGCCTAGGCCTTTTCGATCCCAACGATCCTCAGTCCGGGATACGCGCCCCGGACGGCACGCGCCGCGCCAATATCTGGACGGGCCTGTTTCCAGTGATCGATCTTGCGCTTGACGGCTTCGCCGGGACCGCGCCGGTGGGATGCTTCGAGCCCGGCCTCACAGGCGCTTATGACATGATCGGCAATGTCTGGGAATGGACAGACAGTCCGTTTGCGCCCGCCGTGCCGAGGTTCACCATCAAGGGCGGATCGTACCTTTGCAGTGAGGATTATTGCCGGAGATACCGTGTCGCAGCCCGGGAAAATCTCGAAGTGGACTTCAGCACCGCCCATGTTAGCTTCCGCATTGTGAAAGACGCGAACTGAACCGCTGAAACCAGCTCTATTGCGCGCAAGGGCATGCACGGGGCGATATGTCAGGTTATTCGACCAATATCGCCGGCCGCTCTCGCGAGCCACGATCGTTACGTGGCAGCGACCTGCAGCGTTCGAGGCCACTCTCCTCGATTACATGTGGGTAAATATCAGTTTGATGCGTCGGACGATCGAATGCGCCCAGAGCACTTGCAGCAAAAGTGGAAGCCGGTTTTGCGTCAGAAAGTGCGGCCAAACAATAAGTTAGAGCCTGTTCCGCGATCCAGGTTTTATTGAAAAGACCCTCGACCACATTTTCGGGTCAGTCGAAACGAACATGGCTGTGTCGGATTTTCGAATTTAGCTGGACGGCGCTGGACGGCGATATGGCGGAGGGGGTGGGATTCGAACCCACGAGACGGTCGCCCGCCTGCCGGTTTTCAAGACCGGTGCCTTCAGCCACTCGGCCACCCCTCCAACATTGACCATCGAAGAGTTACCAAACGCCCGGCGCTCTGAAAACCCGCAAGGTGGAGTTGGGTGCGCGCTTTATGCTGTCTGCTCAACTCGCGAATTGGCGCGCGTCCGCCTTAGGCGAGCACTCAGACGCTCGCCCGCGACAAGCAGCGTCGGGGTGAGGATCAGCGTCAGGATCGTCGCGAAGACCAGACCGCCCGCGATCGCAGCAGAGAGCTGGGTCCACCACTGGGTCGAGGGCGCGCCGAAAGCGACGTCGCGGCCAATCAAGTCGATATTCATGGCCATCACGAGAGGCATAAGGCCGAGCACGGTTGTCACTACGGTCAAGACCACAGGCCGCAGACGCTGTGCCCCGGTCCGTAGCGCGGCCTCCATTGGGTCCAGCCCAGCGCGTCGGCGAAGATCGTTATAGGTGTCGATCAGGACAATGTTGTTGTTCACCACGATGCCGGCGAGCGCGATCACGCCGATGCCCGCCATGACCACGCCAAACGGTTCGCCGCGGATGAGCAGCCCGAGCAGCACGCCGGCGGTGGACAGCACGATCGCGCTCATGACGAGGAGCGCCTGGAATATGCTGTTGAACTGGGTGACCAACAGGATCAGCATCAGCCCGATCGCGCCGATGAAAGCTTTCACCAGGAAATCCATCGTCTCGGCGATGTCCTCGTTCTCGCCCTTGAAGGTGACGTTCGTCCCTTGCGGCAAATCCACATCTGCCAGTGCGGCCTGCAGTTTTTGCACCTGCGTGTCGACCAGCAGCCCTTCGGCCACGTCGGCTTCCACGGTCATGACACGCTCGGCGTCAACGCGCTCGATGGTTCCGGTCTTGGGCGCGGGATCAAAGCGCACAAAATTGGTGATCGGCACCTGTCCGCTTGCGGTCGGTACGGTGAGTTGGTCGAGCTGTTCAAGGCTGCGCGCGCCGAAGGAGAAGCGTACGCGGATGTCGACTTCCTCGTCAGTATCATCGGGCTGATATTCCGCAACTTTCACGCCGCTCGTTACCATCTGCACGGCGTAGCCGAGAAGCGAGATGTCTGCGCCAAAGCGCGCGGCCTCGGCGCGGTCGACCCGCAGACGCCACTCGACGCCGGGCAGCGGGCGCGAGTCCGTCACATCGACGAAGCCGCCGACCCCCTCCATTGCGCCGCGCACACTCTGCACGGCCTCGGACAACTGTTCCAGAGCCGGGGTCGTGACCTGGATCTGCACGGGCTTGCCGCCGCCAGGGCCGGATTCCTGCTCACGCACCTGAATTTTCACGCCCGCAATGTCGGCGAGGTCCTCGCGTACTTTGCCGAGCACTTTCGCGGCTGGCGGACGCGTGTCCCAGTCAGTCAGTTCGAGCTGAATGACGCCGATGACGTCCTCGGCCAGGTTGCGACGCTGTTGACCACCGCCAATCGTCCGCGCATAGACGTTCTCAAAGGCAGGATTCCCGAGCAGACGCTGCTCGACCCTGCGCACGATGTCGTCTCGCTCGAACACAGACAGGTTGCCGCGCGCCTGAATCTGCACCTGCGCGAAGTCGGGCTCCACGCTGGGAAAGAACTCGATACCCTTGCCGTAAGCGCCGTAGACCGCATAAGCGCCAACCACCACGCCGATGACTGCGACGATGGTCGAGCCCGGACGCGTCGCGGCCGCGTTGAGCGCGCGCACATACCTGCCCGTGAAGCCGCCAAGCTGGGTGAGGTCGCCACCTTCAGCAGCCGCCATGACCTGGTCTGTACCCGAGCGCGTCCCTCCGCGCAGAACGGTGCCGATGACCGGGATGAAAACCAGCGCCATCGCAAGCGATGCGACGAGTGTCACGATAACCGTGATCGGCAAATACTGCATGAATTGGCCAACCACGCCCGGCCAGAACAGCAACGGGAAGAAGACCGCGACCGTGGTGGCGATGCCGGCCGTGATAGGCCAGAACATGCGCTTGGCCGCCGAGGCAAAGGCGCTTGCGCGCGACTCGCCCTCGTCCATCTTGCGGTCGGCAAGCTCAACGACGACAATTGCGCCATCCACAAGCATTCCGACGACCATTATAAGGCTGAACAGCACCACGATGTTGAGCGTTAAGCCCAACGCGTCGATGGCGAGGATGCCGGAGAGAAATGCGCCTGGGATGGCCAGACCGACAAGCAAAGCGGAGCGTAGCCCGAGCGCGCCGATCACGACGATCATCACCAGTGCAATCGCTGTGATGACGTTATTCTCCAGATCACCCAGCAACGTGCGCACGGTCTCTGACTTGTCTTGCAGGTAAGCGACATCGACGCTGGCGGGCCAGCTTTGACGCATTTGCTCGATGACAGCCTGGGACTGCTCGATCGTCTCGATGATGTTCGCGCCGACGCGCTTCTTGATCTCAAGCGCCATGGCAGGCCGTCCCGCCACCCGCGCGAAGCCCTCGGGGTCCTTGTAGGTGCGGCGCACGATGGCGATGTCGCCAACAGTAACAACACGGTCGCCGTCCACCTTGATGGGCATCTGCCGGACTTCGTTGAAGTCCTCGACCACACCCGGCACCTTCAGCGCGATCCGGCCTGCGCCGGTGTCGATATTGCCCGCGGCAACAAGCTGATTGTTGTTGGAAATGCGCTGGATCACTTCTTCGTAGGCGAGGTTGTAGGTCTGCATCGTGACCGGATCGAGCAGCACCTCGACGACGTCTTCGCGGCTGCCGCCGATATCGACCTCCAGCACCCCCGGCAGCGCTTCCAGCCGGTCCTTCACGTCGCGCGACAACTGCACCAGCGTGCGTTCTGGAACATTGCCCGACAGGACGGCCGTCAGCACCGGAAACAGCGCGACATTGACCTCCTGCACGCGCGGCTCTTCGGCATCGGCGGGCAGTTCGGCCTTGGCGATATCCACTTTTTCGCGCACATCCTGCAGCGCGCGGTCGCTATCAAAGCCAGCTTCGAATTCCAGCGTGATGGTGGCGTAGTTCTGGGTGGCGTTCGCTTTCATCTCGTCCAGCCCTTCGATGGACTGAAGCTCCTTTTCCAGCGGGCGCACGAGCAGGCGCTCGGCATCCCCTGGCGAGATGCCGTCCTGGGACACCGAGATATACATGGTCGGGATGGTGACGTCCGGCTCGGCCTCTTTCGGGATTGAAACATAGGCCAGCGCGCCCGTGATCATGAGCGTGAGGAAGATCAGGATGACCGTGCGGGCACGGCTGAACGCGGCATCAAGAAACTTGGTCATGATTGTCCCTAGCCGGATGAGCCGGTGGCGGCTAATTCATCGGGTGCAAAACTCTCGCTGGTTGCGGGCGCTGCGCCATCGCTGTCATCTTCTGTTACGGGATCAACCGTTTCGCCCTCTCGCACGAAACCCTGCCCCACGGTGATTACCCTCGCCGTTTCTGGCAATCCGGCGACCCATACGCCATCAGGCGCGGCCTGAACCGGGGCTACCTCGTAGAACACCACCTTGCTATCGTCATCGACGGTCTTCACGCCAAGGCGGCCTTGGGTGTCGAGGCTGAAAATGGCGGGCGAGACAAAGTGCGCCTGCACCACTTCGGTGGGAATGCGGAGCGTGGCGCTCATTCCGTCGCGGAAGGCGCGATCACCGTTCCCCACTTCAACTTCAATGCGGAAGGTCCGGGTTGATTCAGCGGCAACTGACGCAACCAGCGTGACTTTACCTGTTGCTTTCTGACCGACGAGAAACTCGACTTCCGCCGAAGCGCCCTCGGCAATGCGGCCGATCTTCTGCTGTGGGACATTGGCGATGATCCTCAGAGGGTCATTATCGACGACCGTAGCGACCTCATCGCCCACCGAGACGTAATCGCCTAGCTCGACAGGGCGCGTTTCCAGCACGCCCGAGAAAGGCGCAACGATCCGCACATTCGCAATTTCCTCGCGAATCGCTGCAAGCCGCGCCTCAGCTGCGGCCAGTTCGGCCCTCGCTTCCTTCACCCGGTTCTGGGCTTGGAAACCTCTCTCGCCGAGTTGTTCTGCAGCGGAAAATTCGCTCTTGCGCTGTTCGACAAGTGCTTTTGCTTCCTCCAGCCGGGCTTGGCGGTCGTTCATTGCCAGCGCAGCGATCTCCGCCCCGGCCTCGATGGGCGCACCGCGCGCGCCCGGCAGTTCGACGATCCGCCCGGCGGTTTCTGCGCGCACGCTCGTGACGCGTTCGGCCTCGGCCTGGCCCTGCACCTCGACAAAGCGCGTAACCTTCTCGGCCGCCATCTCGCGGACCTGCACCGTCGTGAGCGGTCGTTCTTGCTGCGGCGTTGGCGCGACTTCGGTTGCGTTGCGCTCCCCGACAAGCCCGCTCGCCATCCACGCGACGAGCGCGCCGATGATGAGGATCGTGATCCATTGGGATTTCAAGAAACGCAGAAGGCTCATTCTCACTACTCCGGGCCGCATGGGGCATTTAAAGTTCTGATATCAAGCGTATCGGGGCACCGCCGGATCCGTTTCAGCGCTGTTGGTCAAACCGGGCCACCAGTTCCTCGAAGGTTTGGGCCAGCGTGGCGTAGAACGCGCCGAGTTCGTCCAGCCGCTGACGACGCTCGTTGTCCTCAGGGGACAGAGCGTTTTTCGCATTCGCGGCCACGCTTTCGGCTTTCTTCATACGTGCGACTGAGCCTTCGAGCAGTCGCGCGTAAGGCGACCTGGCAAGCCGGAAGTGGTCTTGCCGGCTTCCCTTGACAGTCAGCCGATCGATCACGCCGATCCGCTCCAGAAAGCGCGTGTTCGTGCTGACGCTGGCGCGGCTCACATCAAGGCGCTCGGCAATTTCGGAAAAGCTTAGCGGCCCGCTTTCCAGCACCATGACACCCATGATCCGTCCAGCAATGCGCGAAAGCCCTTCGGCCTCTGCGACAAGCCCCATCTGTTCGATGAACGTATCCAGTTCGTGACACTGAGCCTTAATCATTGCCGTTAATTGGGGCGAAAAAAGTGTTCAGTCAAGAGTGAACAGAATAAACATGGACCCTGAACTCGACGAGTTTGGGTGCGCGCGCATCCCGACAACGCCGATGTGGGCCTTCTCGCTGGTGAAGCATTTCGCCTCACTGCCGTCCTCGGATAAGCTGGCGTCAGCCGGATGACAGGCTTGTGCGAGCCAGTGCCTGGGAGAACCAGATGACATACGAAGCGATCTTGCGCACGTGCGGTTTTACCGCAGCCGAACTGTATGGCGGCGGATTATGCGTCACCACGCCGGTCGACGGTTCCGAAATCGCCCGGCTCCGCCAGCACGGCCAGGCCGAAGCCGAAGCGATGGTTGCGCGCGCCCATGAGGCTTATTTGAACTGGCGCGAGGTGCCGCCGCCGCGCCGGGGAGAGCTGGTGCGGCTGCTCGGTGAGGAACTGCGCGCAGCTAAGAATGAACTCGGCGCTCTGGTGACGCTGGAATGCGGGAAGATCCTGCAAGAAGGGCTCGGCGAGGTACAGGAGATGATCGACATCTGCGACTTCGCCACTGGCCTGAGCCGGCAACTTCACGGCCTCACTATCGCGTCCGAGCGACCAGGCCACGCGATGCGCGAAAGCTGGCACCCGATGGGCGTGACCGGTGTGATCACCGCTTTCAACTTCCCTGTCGCGCCGTGGTCATGGAACGCCGCGCTGGCGCTGGTCTGCGGCAACCCTGTCTTGTGGAAGCCTTCGGAGAAAGCGCCGCTGACGGCGCTTGCGGTGCAGAAAATCTGCGAGCGTGCAATGGCGCGCTTCGGTGCGGACGCGCCAGAGGCGCTTACGCAAGTCATGGTCGGGGGGCGCGAAACCGGCGAGGTGCTGGCGCGAAGCCGGCAAGTGCCGATTGTCTCGGCGACCGGATCGGTGCCGATGGGCCGGGCAGTCTCGTCCACGGTCGCGCAGCGGCTCGGGCGTTGCATCCTTGAGCTTGGCGGCAACAACGGCGCAATCGTCGCGCCCTCGGCCGATTTGGAATTGGCGCTGCGCGCGATCGTGTTCTCGGCCGTTGGCACGGCAGGCCAGCGCTGCACGACGCTCCGGAGGCTGATCATGCATGAGAGTGTCTACGACCAGCTCCTTCCGCGTCTGCTCAAGGCCTATGACGGCTTGCCGATCGGGAATCCGCTAGAGGACGGCGTGCTGGTCGGCCCGCTGATCGACGAGCCAGCCGTGAGGGCGATGGACCGCGCGCTGGAGCAGGCGCGCGCCGATGGCGGCGTCGTCCACGGCGGCGGCCGGGTGCTCACCAATGCCTATCCTAACGCGGCCTATGTGCGCCCCTCGATCGTCGAGATGCCGGGCCAGACCGAGATCATCCGCGAGGAAACCTTTGCGCCGATCCTCTACGCGATGAAATATCGCAGCTTCGACGAAGCGATCGCGCTGCATAACGGCGTGCCGCAAGGGCTATCGTCGTCGATCTTCTCGACAGACGTGCGCGAGACAGAAAGGTTCTTATCCGCGACCGGGTCCGATTGTGGTATCGCCAACGTCAATATCGGCCCGTCAGGCGCGGAGATCGGCGGGGCGTTCGGCGGCGAGAAAGACACCGGCGGCGGGCGCGAGAGCGGCTCGGATGCCTGGAAGGGCTACATGCGCAGGCAGACGGCAACGGTTAACTATTCGCGGGCCCTGCCACTTGCGCAGGGCATCAAGTTCGAGTTTTGACCTCGTGCATCGACGCATTCATTCGCTTCACCGAGCTGCGAGTTCGAGAGGGCGTGGACGCGTCAAAGATGCACGCGCACCGATGCAAGGCGCCAGACCGGCCATTGCCGGCGCTGATCGCATGCATCCGGCGATTGCGCCGCACAAAATCCACACTCCCACGTCACCGTTTTCGGCTGTCAGGAAGATTTGAGGAAATGACACATCCATGAGCGCTGTTTGGTTTCGATCGCGAAGCCTCCGCATCAGCTTTACGGCTTGCGCGGTGATGTGCGTGTCCATCGGCCCGCAGGCGGCGCTTGCCCAACGCGCGTGCGACGCTGCGGCAGAAGCCGCCATCGGTACCTGCGCCGAGCCGCTCTCCAGCATTCATCAGACCTTTCTGCAGCAGCGTAAACAGCGTGCCATGAGCCGCCAGCCGGAAGATGAGCAAATTGCGGGGCGCCTGAGCGGGCGCGCTTGGGATGCCAACGCCAATGGCGACTTTCCGGTGTTCCTTGCGCCCGCCGGAACAGCCATCGAGATGCGGACCAGCTTGAGCAAGTGGGGCGCTTATTTCGCCTCTGAGGAACTGGAGAAGTTCGAAAAAGTTGAGGATGGCCTTGCGCAAGGGGTGTCGCTGCCTCGACCGGCGCAGCCCCGCAACACGAAGCTCGACGTCTGGTCCAGCACCAAGCTCAACGGGCTTTTGCCCGGCGATCCAATCGGTGGGCTTGCGAGCCAGCTCGGCGCAGACTATGCGATCAGTAAGGATTTTCTCGTTGGGGCGTCGGTCGAATTTGAAGACCTGGAACAGGATGCCGCCACAGGCATTGCTGGGGGCAAGGGATACATGGTCGGCCCCTATCTCGCGCGGCGGTTGACGAATGAACTGGTGTTCAACGCGCAGGTGGCCTGGGGCGAGAGCGAGGATGTTGTTGACTCACGCGAGGCTGCCAGCCGTTTCAGCACGCAGCGACGGCTCGCTAGGGCGCAGCTTGAGGGCGATGTTGACTTGGCCGGTTGGCAGGTTTCGTCCCTGGCCGCATTCACCTATGCCGCTGAGATCCCGGAAGACGGGACCGAACAAGGTGTGACAACCAACGAGATCACGCTGGGGCCCGCGTTGCGCCGGGGTTTTCATATTGAGGATGGGCCAGTCATCGAGCCATTCTTGCGCTATCACAATACCGCTGAACTCGACCTTTCGCAGAGCCTGGCCGAATTGGAAAGCCTGAGGTTCAAGGGCACGCTGGGCGGTGGTGTGAGTGTCACCATGCCGGACGAATACCAACTTCAGGCGACAACCGAGATCCGGAACGGGGATACCCAGACCGATCCTGAAGTCAGCGGGCGCGTGCAGGTAACGATCCCAATTCCTTAAGGAGCTTCTGTATCGCAGATTGGATCATGCATCCGTCGCATGCCTCCAGGCCGCACACGACAGCCTGGAGGAACCTCGGTTACAAGCAATCACGAAGCGTCGGGCAGGTCCCGGGCCTGTTCGGCAGTCATCTGCAGTTCGATCCGGTTTTGCGCGGCCTTGTACAGACCGGGGCTGATTTCCACCGTTTTCGAGCCAAAGCCGAAGAAGCCGCCGGATTCAACGCGAAGTTTCTCGCCCTGGCCGGCACCCCCGGGCATCACGTCGGTGACTTCGCCAAGCTTTTCCCCATCAGAGGTAAACACCGGCCAGCCCTGGTACTGCGCCTGTTCCTGCTGTCCGGTCATCCCTTGGGTTTCGCCCTGCATCTGCTGGGGCTGACCCTCCTGGGCCATTGCTGGCGTGATTGCCAGCGCGGTTGATAGGGCCGTTGCGCCCAAAATTTCCTTCCACATCTCG